>JAISEB010000022.1 GCA_031264395.1 Treponema sp.
GATGTTTTTATTCACAACCACCCTTCGGGTTTTTTGATCCCCAGCGACAACGATCTTCGTATCGCTTGCAGGGCCGCCGAGGAGGGGACGGGCGCCTACATTACCGACAACGGGGTTGAAAAGGTCTATGTAGTGGCCGAACCTGTGCGGCGGAAAAAGATAAAGGCGCTTGACCCGGACAGGATCTGCGCGGCGCTTGAAAAAGGCGGAAGCGCCGCTCTCAGGCTGCCGTCCTGGGAACCCAGGGAATCCCAGCTGGATCTTGTGCGGCTTGTTGTACGGGGTTTTAACGAGGACGCGCTTGTCGCCGCCGAGGCGGGGACGGGGGTGGGAAAATCTTTCGCCTATCTTCTTCCCGCGGTGCATTACGCGCTTGAAAACGGCGAGCGTATTGTCATCTCAACCGCCACCATCAATCTTCAGCAGCAGCTTTTTGAAAAGGACATTCCTCTTGTGGCGCTTTCGGCGGGCCGGAAGATCAAGGCCGTGCTCATGAAAGGGCGGGGCAACTACCTTTGCCTGCGCCGTCTTGAAGACGCCCGAGGGGAACCTGATCTGCGTGACGAATATAACGATGAACTGCGGCGCATCGCGCTTTGGGCCGAAACGGCCGGGACGGGCAGCCGTTCCGATCTTTCCTTTGTTCCTTCCGGGGAAGTCTGGTCGCGGATCTGTTCCGAGGCGGATCTCTGCATGGGGATGCGCTGTCCCGTGCGGGAACGCTGCTTCGTCCTTTCCCTCAGAAAAGAAGCCGCCGACGCGAAGCTGCTGGTGGTTAATCACCACCTCCTCTTTGCCGATCTTGCCGCGCGGCGCGAGGGGGCCGGTTACGAGGGGACCGTGGTTCTGCCTCCCTATACGCGGGTAATCATTGACGAGGCTCACACCATGGAAGACGCGGCGACGTCTTTTTTTTCAAAGGAATTCAGCCGTCTGGGAATTTTCCGCCAGCTGGGGCGGCTTTACAGGAGGCGGCGCGCAAACCAGCGGGGGCTTCTGGTGCGGCTTGCCTCCGTGGCAAACCGGGACCCTTCGGGCGACAGGCTTGACGAGGCGGCTTTGCTGATTGAAAAGATACGCGCCGCGGCCGATTCGCTTGATGAGGCGGGGCTTCTCCTCTGCGGCGGGGGAGCCGGTCAGGGGTTTCAGGGGACCTTCCGCCTTACGCCCGGACGGGAAAACGCCTTCCTTCCCCTGTTTTCCCATTTCGCCTCGCTTCGCAAACATATCGGCGCGCTGGGGGATATGGTACGGACCCTGCTTGAAGAATGCGAGGATCTTGCGGAAGGAAACGAAGGGCTTGAAAGCTGTATATGGGAAATAAAGACGGTGCTGAGGAGGCTCGATGACGTCGGGGGAATATGTTCCTCCTTTATTGCCTACCGGGAAAAACCGGAGGAAGTCATGTGGCTGGAGCCGCGCCGGGGCCGGGGCGATTCCGGGGGGGAGGGGAGTAATCCCTGGATCACCTACACGGTTACCCCGGTGGACATTGCCCCCGCGCTGGAAGAGGCCCTGTTCAGGCCGAACAAAAGCGTCATCTGCACTTCCGCGACACTCACGGTGGGAGCCCTGTCGTTCGGCTACTGGGCGGGCCGCTGCGGGCTCAGTCTTGCCGGAAGCAGGGAGTACATTTCGGGGTGTTTTCCCTCTCCCTTTCCCTACCACGTTTCAACGCTCCTTGCCGTTCCTTCCGACGCGCCGCTGCCGGAAGAGCCGGGGTATCAGGACTTTGTCGACATGGCCGTTACGCGCCTTGCGGCGGCGGCCGGGGGGTCCGCCCTGGCGCTCTTTACTTCCTACCAGTCCATGGAGAGCGCCTGGGCCGCCGCCGCCGGGGAACTTAGGGAGATGGGGATACGGTGCCTCAAACAGGGGGATGACGACCGTTCCCGCCTCCTTTCGAATTTTCTTGAGGACAGGACCAGCGTTCTTTTTGCCACCGATTCATTCTGGCAGGGCGTCGACGCCCCCGGCGACACCCTGCGTCTTGTGATCCTCTGCCGGCTTCCCTTCAGGGCTCCAAACGATCCCGTATTTGAGGCGCGCGGGGAGGCCCTTGAAAAAAAAGGAAAGAGCTCCTTTATGGAACTTTCGCTTCCAGAATCGGTGATGAAATTCAAGCAGGGCTTCGGCCGCCTCATGCGGCGCTCAAGCGACCGCGGCGTGGTTGCGGTTCTGGACGGCAGGATCATCAAGAAACGTTACGGCGAAATTTTTATCCGTTCGCTTCCCGAAACAAAACGGTATTTCGGGGAATTTGAATCGCTGCTGCGAAAAACGGAATCGTTCCTCTTTGACGAAATTTGAAAATGTTTCCCGCGTGAAAGGGCTTTCTTACGCGTCGCTGTCAAAAACGGTTTTGCCGGGGCCCTCGTTCTTTACGCCGGCCCGGCATTCTTCCAGAATTTCCTTTTCGGTTTTAAGGCCGGTGAAGTCATACACCGTTCCGTTGCCGGCCGTGACATCGGGCATCGAATAGGCCCCCATGTCCTTGATGACGCGGTCACGGGCGGCCGCCAGGTTTTCCGGGCTGCATTCGGCGGCCTTTCCTGTCATGTCCTGCTCCCTGATCCCGGCGGGTTTTTCCCAGATAAGGCTGAAGGCCTCCTTGCGGAAATTCTCAAGCCGTATCGCCCCGTTTTCCTTTTTCAGCGCGTAAAAGCGTAGGGCGGGAATGAGCCAGAAGAGGACGGAAAACACAACGGGAATGACGCCCAGTCCCAGGACGACGGCGAGGCTGGGGTCAGGTCCCGTGTGCCCCAGGAAGGAGGTGACGAGGGCGTATACATACGAATTCCTCTCAAGCCCGGCTCCGGCGGAAACGGGGCCGGCCGCGGCGTTGTAAAGAAAGTAGCTCCCGAAAAGAAGGTTTATCCCGTTGACGGCGGTAAACCATCCGTTCATGTTTTTTGTGTTTTCCGAAAAGATCCTGAGCCGTTTGACAGGCGCCATGATCTCCCCGCCGCGCGTTCCCGCCCGCGGGGCGGCTTCTTCGGAGCCCTTGAGGATCTCGCCAAAGCGGTAGATCACGGTGCCGCCGGGGGACGCCTCGGGCATTCCGCCGAATTCGCCGCAGAAGGCAAGGATCTCCTCTTCGGCCCTGTCCGGGGAAAGCCCCGTAAGGGCCATGAATTCGGGAAGGGCAATGATCCCCGAATGTGACTGCAGGTAGGCGAGAATTGCCTTTTTTTCACGGGACGCCCAGCCCCGGTTCGGATCTTCCTCTCCGAAGACAAAGGCGAAAATACGCCGGTGCAGGGGCCTCGGCGCTTCCGTTCTCCCCGGCCGCGAAGCCCGCCCGTCAAGCCGTCCGGATCTCCTGTAGTCATAGGGGCGGGCCAGCTCCGAATAAAACCACAGCCGTATAATAAGATTGAAAACCGATCCGGCGAAAAAACCGCCCCCGTTCCGCCCGGATCTGCCGCCGGAACCCGACGATCTGACTACTACCGTCGAAAGGACAAGGGACGCCAGCGCGATGAGCATGAAAAGGGCGAAGTACCCTATCAGCATCACCATGATCCAGATTTTGAAGAGCCATGAAAAAAAGGCGGCAAGGCACACGGCGGCTTTTTCACAGGCGCGCGCGGAAACGGCGCGGAAGCCCCGGTAACGGCTCTTTAAGCCCCGCGGAAAGGAATAGAGGATCTCCCCGGATTCCGTAACCTGAAGCCTGCCGCTGTATTCGTCGGCCGCCCGGGGCAACAGTTCCCGCACCGTAGCCAGGGGAAGGGCCGTGGCGGCGGTAAGGTCCGCCGCGGTAACGCCCTTTTCCCGGCGGAAGAAACGGCGCAGGGTTTCGGTTATTTTCCGGTACGCCTGTTCCTCGCCCGCTTCAGGACGCTTCATGAAAGGCCGCCGCCTTGTTTTCGGTTTCAAGAATGGCGTTGACGGTAAGGCTGCGGAGGTAATCGTTGACCAGATCGGTCACCCCTACCCATACTTTGTGGCTGATGCAGCCGCTTATCCGGTTGCAGCTTTCGTTGTGTTTGTCGCAGGGCGTTACCGCAAGATCCTCCCCGGCGGCGTCAAGGATCTCCTTGACCGTGAGTTTGTCCAGGGGAAGGGCAAAACAGAAGCCGCCTCCCGGCCCCCGCACCGAGTTGACAATGCCCGCCTTTCTGAGTTTGAAGAAGATCTGTTCCAGAAATACCGACGAGATGTTTTCCTCCTCCGCGAGGCTGTTTATCGACACCGGATTTCCGTCTTTACCCAGCTTCGCGAGGGCAATGGACGCCCGCAGCGCATACCGGCCCCTGGTGGTAATTCTCATTAAAACCTCCTCTTTTTTTCAATTAATGACTAACATATTAAACTATTATTCAGGGAAAAGTAAAGTGGCAATCCGCGCGGCATCCTGCCCGGGGAATTTTCGCGGGGCGCGGGGCCGTACTTGCAATTGGAGGAGAGGGAAAATATACTCCCTGTATGAACAGGGTTATTCTCAAGGCCGGGGATCTGGACGGGTATCTTGCGGGGGCCGACTGGGACTATCTTTCCCGCATGGACGTCCTGTACCGCGAAGTCATGGAATCTTTCAAGCTTCTTTCCTCCGGCATCCCCGAGCAGAGGCGGAAGGCCGAAGACCGGCTCATTTCCCTTTACAACGAGATGGGCCTTTTGATGCAGAAGATCTGCGGGACGGAAAGCGCCCTTCATGTGTATTCTTTTCTTACTCCCCAGGAAAGCCACGCGGAAGCCTCCAGGCTCATCGCGAAACTCCGCGACGTGCGGACCGAAAACCAGGAATTTGTGTATTACATACAGCGGGCCTATGAAATGCTCTTCAAGCTGGCCTGGGGGGGCGCTCCCGGCGCGAGCAAGAATTACCTTATTGTAAAAACGCCTGTCACCTCTCCCGTTCAAAACTACGCGGTCCACAAGATCACCAACATAGACGGCAGGATTGAAAACGCCGTCATGTGCGTAATGCTCAGGGGCGCCCTGCTTCCGTCGATGATCATGTCCAAGGAGATAGAGGAATATTCTTCCCACGGCTATGTGACTCCTTTCGCGCTTTTCAGGATAAGGCGCGACGAGACCAAAAAGGAAAACGACATGGAGTACATTCTGGATCTGGATCATTCCTACTTCAGCCTCGCCGACCTTGACGGAAAGGATCTCCTCTTCGCCGATCCCATGAACGCCACGGGGGGAAGCCTTGTCACGGTGGTCAAGTACCTGCTCGGCGAGGGGGTAAAGCCCCGGTCCATCCAGTTTTTCAACGTCATCGCCGCCCTCAAGGGGGCGCTCAGGGTGGTTCGGGCCCTTGAAAACTGCGGGGTTTACACCCTGTGGATGGACCCGGTAATGAACGAGTCGGCCTACATCATGCCGGGCCTTGGGGACGCGGGGGACCGCATCAACGGAAAGGACAGCGGCGGAGAGTTCCGCAACATCATACAGCTTATCGCCTGTTACGGGGAGAACATTACCCGGCTTTACCGGCGGCAGCTCCGCGGGATAGAGGATACCGTGCTCAACAGAAGGCCATGAAGAGCGTCCTTGTGCTGGCGGGCCTTTCCTGGCTCCTTGCCTCCTGCGCGGGGCTTGGCATTTCCGCCGAGGAGGCTTTTTCCCTGGGAATGGCCTACTATGAACTTGGCAGGTATGAAGACGCCGAGCGCTGGCTTAACCGCGCGAGAAGCCGCGACAAGACAAAGTCCGCCTCCGAATACAACCTGGGCCGCATCGCCTTTGAGCGGGGCCGTTTTACGGAAGCGGCCGAACTCTTCGAAGGCATTCTTGAAAAAGATCCGCTTAATATCATGGCGCTCAAGGCCGCCTCGTATTCCCGGATCAAGTCGGGCGATCTGAAAAAGGCGGAGGCCCTCTACGGCAGGGTGCTTGCCCTGGTTCCCGAAGACGCCGACGAGGGGTACAACTACGCTCTGGTGCTCTACGCGCTTGAAAAATACGATGAGGCCGAGGAAGTCCTTGGGAAGCGGCAGTTCGCCCTGCTGGAAAACGGCGATTTTCTCCTCCTTTACGCCCGTGTCCAGGCCGCCCTGCACAAGCCGGAAGCCGTCGACAGTTACGACAAGTGGCTCATGAACAACCAGGACCCCAAGGTAAGCTACGAATACGCGGGCCTCCTTGAAAAACTGGATCACTATGCCAGGGCCATTGAACTGTACCGCGATGTCATTAACACCCTGCCTCCTGACAGCGCCGATCCCCCTCTGGGGGACGTTCACTTTGCCGCCGCGCGGCTCCTCCTTATCGCCGACGGCGAAAATCCCGAAGGCCTTGAGGAACTGTCCGCCGCCGCCGGTGCGGGATTCGGCGACAGGGAGGCGCTTGAGGATCTGCTTGCCGATGAACGGGTTAACACCGAGGGGCGGGAAGGCATACGGCGCATCCTCGGAGGGCTTGAAGAGGCGCAGGGCGTGAATAACGCGCCGCCCCAGCCGGATCAGGGCGAGGGCGCGGCGGAAGCGGGCGCGGAAGAGGCCGGCGCGCCCTGATCCGCCACGCCCCGCCTCGTTAAAAACTCACGTTCAGCGTCGTCCCTACGGTCCCAAGGAAGGTAAAGGTTTCCGTTCCGGTATTTTCCGTAAGGCTGATTTTGGCAAAAACCGAAAAATTAAGCTGCCCCGTCATGCGTATCGACGATTCGTGACCCGCCGAAAGCCTCCAGGTAAGGGCGGCCCCCGAGGTGTCCACGGCCAATTCCAGCGTTTCCTTCCTGAATTGTTCGTATTCGGAATCCAGAAGTTCCGAAATGGTCAGCCATGAGGACTGTGTCCGGACCATGCGGGCGATAAAATCGTAAAAGACGCTGAGGAGGCTCCGTTTTGTCGGGACTATCCAGCTTGCCTCGACGCTTTCGATCCAGCCCGACGTTCCCAGCGTAAGGGTATTCGCCGTGCCGAGGCTTGCCCCGGCAAAGCCCTGAAAATTGAGGCCGAGGCTCGACTGCACCCTCCATGAAGGGGCCTCCCCGCGCGGAAGGGCCGTGGAAACGGCAAAGGAATGGTTGAGTTCGTCGGAGGCGTAGAAACTGAAAAGGGGAGACGACCCCATGGCGCCGAAGAGGTTGATGGAGGTAAACGCCAGGCTGCCTCCGACGTTAAGCAGATCCGTCGAAACGTCGAATTTTTGTTCCAGCGTCCGGCCTATCTGAAAATCAAAACCGGCGGGAATATACAAAGACGATATGTCGTACCTTTCCGGAAGCGTCAGGGTAAGGCCGAAGCGGTCGTTGAAGGACGTGTATTCCGCGGAGGATTTTGACGGCGAAGCCTCAAGCCCCTTCTTCATGGTTCCGTACAGGGACGGCGTAAAAAGGGAGTAAAAGGGGACCACCTTCCAGAGGGGAAGGGAATCCCGTACCGATTCGGTGAATTTCCTCCCGTCCGAAAAGACGTTGTCGTCCGCGTAATCAAGCTGGCGCCTGAAACCCCGCTCGCCCCTGAAGAGGACGCTGAACGAAGGGAAAACAACCGGAACGTCAAAACGCACGTTGTGCGCCGAAAGGAGCGTGGTATTCGGGGCCGAAAAGGCGGTAGAGCCCTCAAGGGACAGGCCCGCCCCCACCGGGCTTGTTTCCTCGGCAAGGCGGAACGTGGTGCGGGTATCCCTCCGCGCCGCCCCCCTTCCCGAATCGGGGAGCAGCCTCTTCCATGTTTCCGCCCAGGTCCGCCCGTAACTGTTGAGCCAGGAGGACGGCTCGGGCGTGTTTTCCGTCCATGTGGCAAGGGTATTCGCGGAGAACACGGGAATGAGCTTTTCGGAAAAGGCGAGGCCGGCCGAACCGTTCCACCTGCGGACGAACCGTTCGGTATCGTAGTCCGCCTCGCCTTCCATCCCCGCGCTGAAAGGCCCGGCGAGGCGCAGGTTGAAACGGTGGTTGGCGGCGTCGTCATGGGGCGAAAGCGAAAAATTTTCACCGGCGGACAAAGGCCCCCAGCTCCGGGAAGCGCCGTGGCCGGCCGACCAGTACAGGTCCTTTTCAACGGTGCTGAAGGCGAAATTGCCTTCGAGGTCCGCCCCCAGAAAGGTGATTCCGGCGTTCGACCTGTTCATCGCGCCCGCGTCAAGCTCGTCCGCCGAGGTAAAAGGATCGCCGCGCAGGGCGCCTTCCAGCGCCGTCCTCACGGAAAAGTTTTCGAGGATTTTTTTCCCCCCCGCCGAAAGTATGGTTTCAGGATAGTGCCATTCGGTCACGTTGCCCCCGTTAAAGCGGTAGGCGGGCGAGGGGTTCTCCAGAATGATTTCGTCAAGATACACGGTTCCCGTACCGCTGCCCGTAACGAGCACCGCGGCGTACCGGGAACGCCCCCCGGCGGTGTCTCCGGTTTGGGAGGATGTCTGCGAGGACGAGGGCGGCCGGTAACGGACAGCCGCCCCGGCCGCGGGGTACCCGTCTATTGTTATTCTTTCCCCCTTTCCCCGGTACTGTATCTCTACCTTGTGCCATTCGCCGGGGCTGAAATACGGGAGCAGCGGAATTTCGGCGTCCAGGGTAATGTCCGAATACCGCAGTTCGGGGCCGCCTGCAAGGATAAAACGGAGTTTTTCCAGGGGCGCGCTGAACTGTTCGGCCTTGATAAAAAAACTGACGGTTTCATATTCCGAAAGGGGAAGGGAAGGAACGCGGCCGTCCGCGCCCGCGGTCATGCCGGAGCCGAGATCCAGCTCCAGTTTCA
>JAISEB010000092.1 GCA_031264395.1 Treponema sp.
AACGTCACGGTAACGCCCAAAAAAATAACCATGACATATTGGCCAATCCGGGGAAGTACATAATTCAACAAAAATTTGCGCACCGCCTTAACCTCGCGTTTTCAAGCGGAAGTTGTTCAAAAACTGAAGTTATTGAACAATTCTATTAAAAAAATTCCCCCCGGCATTTCTGCCGGGAGGTGCATAAAGAGAACTGTTGCTTACTTGCCGGTAGACCGGAACCTTACATACATATACCGCGAATTGCCCCAGTTGGGAACAGGGTCGGTATAAGGATCGTTGATGGTCGGATACCCCGTCCAATAGTATTCATCCATGCAGGTGAACACATTGTACGAACAAATGGGAATCTCGTTCATGTCGTCCACAGCCAGCTGTACATACTCTTTTCCCAATTCGATGACTTTGGGATCGTCGAAGTCAAGCTGGCGGATGCTGTCAACGATGGTGTCAAGTTTGGGATTCCGCCAGCGTGAATAGTTCCGCCCGGCGGCAAGCTGCCCCGAAGGCCGGTACAGGCTGGAATGGAATGTCCCCAGGAAGTAGAACAGATCCGGGTGGCCGCCCCAGGTCTCAATGTCCCACATGAACGACGCCTCAAAATTCCCCTGCCGCGCAAGGGTCCAGCGATCGGTGCTTACTTCCATGGTGGCATCGACGCCGAATTCCCTCCAGCATTCCACCACCATGGCGGCGGCGCGGTTCATCGAGGGCTCAAGGTCCGTATTGGCAAGCAGGTTGATTCTGAAAGGCGTACCGTCATTGAATTCCCACATGTTCCTGCTGTTGCGCCTGAGCCCGGCCTTCTTCATCAGTTTTTCGGCAGAGGCCAGATCCCGCTTCCACCAGCCCGCTCCGATGTACTTCTTGATGTCCGCGGTGTTCGTGGGGACCATGTCGCCCAGGGACTTGCGGGCCTCGGTGGCAATCTCCACCGCCGCGTTGGGGTTGTAGGGTTTAATGGAAGTACCGTCCCCAAGATCCAGTGCGTAGTTCTGAAGCCAGCCTTCAAGAGGTTCAAAATAAATGGACGGGTACATCCCCGTGGGCGGTATGGCAAGAGCCGAAACCGTCATGGCGCCCCGGTACGAGGCGATGGCCAGCCGGGTAATGTCGATGGACAGAGTCAGGGCCCACCGCACGTTCCTGTCATTGAGGCCGCGCTTCTCGTGGTTGAACACGATGGCAGGGAGCGTAGGATCCGGATGACCCCAGGGGAAACCGGGGAACCATGTCTTTGTGGTGGGATTGCTCCTTGCCAGGGCAATGACTCCTTCGGGGGCAATGTCGTGGATCACGTCAATCTGATGATTCTGCTGGGACATGACCTTGACATCGCTGGTACCGGCGTGGATATACATGGCGTACTGGGGCGACTGCGCCAGACTGCCCATGAGGGCCAGGGTGGTCCTCTGCCAGTCGGACCGCTTTTCCCACAGGAACCAGTTCCCCTGAGGGTCAAAGCTCTTGAGCGTGTAGGGTCCAAGACTGACGGGAGGGTTGAAGGTGAAAGCCAGCACGTCGCTCTGCTTCTCGAATATATGCTTGGGCATGATGTAACAGGCGTCCCACCGGACGGTAAAGTACGCGTGGAACCGGGAGTTGGGCGACTTGAGGTTAAAAACCACGGTGTAATTATCGGACTTGGTGATACTGGCCACGGACTCGTTGAACTGCCCGTTGTAGTTCAGGCCCGGGGTTTTCATGTGGGTCTCTACAGTGTAGACAAGATCGTCGGCGGTAAATTCGGTGCCGTCGCTCCAGAAAATGCCCCTGCGCAGCTTTGCCGTCATCTGGGTAAAGTCCCTGTTGTAGATGGGCTTCTCGGAAGCCAGCGCGTTTTCCCAGACCCCGTTAAGCCCGGCGTCGGGATCGATGTACCAGAGGGTATCAAGGGCGAGCTGCTGAAAACCCGTGGCGGCGCCCCGGAAACCGGGGGCCCAGCGGTTGAAATTATCCGCCGGAGTAATGCGGCCGTCGGGATTCTCCAAAATGATCGTTTGATTACGGGGCACATTGGCGCCTTCAATCATCTGTGTGCCGCTTGCGCCCCGGCCGCCCTGTGCTCCGGGCCCGGCAAACAGAAGGCCGCACAGGCTGAATATCAAAACCGCGATTAACAGTTTCTTCATGTTTCTCCTCCTCGAAATTTCTTGTGATTCCACCGAACCACATGGTCCTACCGGACCATTAAGGATCATAGGTAGTATCAGGGACTTTTCAGGATCTGTCAACAAAAATAATATTTATCATAATTATTGATATATAAATATGTTCTGTTGACTTTTTAGCATTATTATGATATTTTTATGATAACGAGTTTGAGGAGGCGTTATGTCTAACATTCGGCCTGTTTCTGATTTACGCAATAATTTTTCTGAAATATCAAAATTGGTACATGAAACAAAAGAACCCGTTTTTCTGACAAAAAATGGTTATGGTGATATGGTTGTTATGAGTATGGATGCTTATGAAGACGGGCTTTTTAAGAGTGAAGTATTTTATAAACTTAAAGAAGCTGAATTGGAAGCAAAATCGGTAAAAGAACGTATATCCCATGAAGTAATATTTTCCGAATTACGCCGCAGAACAACGGGCGAAAAACAAGATGGAATATAGTATCAGATACCTGCCTGTCGCAAAAAAAGATCTTGTTGAGATAGTGGACTATATTTGTAAAACATTAAACGCGCCAAGGGCTGCTCTTAATTTTATAGACGAGGTTGAGGAAAAAATAATAAATCTGAAAAACAATCCCTATTCACACCGTCTTTACAGGCCATCAGAACCGATTGAAACGGAATATAGATTGCTGAGTGTAAAAAACTATCTTGTTTTTTATGTTGTATTGGATAATATAATCGAGATTCACAGGGTACTTTATAACAAACGAAACTTGTCGCACATTATAAAATAGAGTTGTTCCAAAAGCAGGAGGTTACCCATGAAGGAAATCGTCAACAAAATCAAACTGACGGGAAAAACCGCCGTCGTTACCGGGGGCCACAGCGGCATAGGCAGGGGAATTGTGGAGGCCTTTGCCCAGGCGGGCGCGGCCGGCATCCTTATCGCCGGAAGGCGCGAAGAGATGGGGAAAGCCGTTGCGGAAGAGGTGTCAAGGGAACACGGGGTAAACTGCGCCTTCCGCCGCGCGGACATTACAGTGGCGGCGGACAGGGAGGCGCTCATAAACGACGCGGTCTCGCGTTTCGGCCGGATCGACATT
>JAISEB010000341.1 GCA_031264395.1 Treponema sp.
CAGCGGGATATCTGGGCGGTCAAAACCTCTTTCCTTTTTCCCGGCGCGGTGCAGTACTTCGGGCCGCCTGAAGTCGCGGATGAACCTTCCAAAACCCTGAAGCTGGAACATACGTGAAAAGGACGCTCCGTTGACGGCGGTTTTTCTTGTCCTCTTCCTCGTCGCCGGAGCGCTTCTGTTTGCCGTCATCGGGGTGGCTGTGCTTCTGGGAAAAACGGGCGAGGCTGAAAGCCGCATAAACGGGCTTGAAAGACGGATACACGCGCTGGAACAGCGTGGGAATTTTCCCGAAAAAAAACCTTCCCCCGAAAAAACAGCCGTTTCCGTTCCGGCCGCCGGAGCGGTTACAGGACCCGCCGCTTTCGCCGCCGAAACACCGCGGCCCCTTTCCGCCGCGGCCGAAGCGCCGCTTGACGCCGTACCGCTTGACGCGGCGGGGCTTTTCGCGGCCGGCGGCGGGGTACTCATGGAGGCGGGCGCAGAGCCCCTTGTAACGGAAGAGGCGGAGCCGTCCCCCGTAACGGAGGAGGAGGCCGCGGTTACGGAGTCCCCCGCAACGGAAGCGGCGGTGGCTGACAGCGAGGCATCCACGGAAGCGGCGGAAACAGGAGGGGGATGGGGAAGCGGGCTCTGGGATCAGGCGGCGGCCTTTGTACGCGGGGGAAACCTCTGGGCGGCGGGAGGCGTCCTCCTCCTCATTGCCGGTTTCGCCACGCTTATTACATGGCTGGCCAGGCGCGGTTTTTTTACCGTGGAAATGGGAATAGCCGCCGCGGCGCTTTCGGGCATCGCGATGCTTGCCGCGGGCTGGCGTTTCAGAAAGAGGCGGCCCGTCTATTTTCTCCTCCTCCAGGGGGGCGGCATAGGCATACTGTACCTCTCCGTGTATGCCGCCCACAGGCTTACCCCCTATTTTCCGGCGGCGGCTTCCCTCGTCATCATGAGCGTCCTTGTCCCTTCCGTGGTGGTCATGGCGCTCTTTCAGGACGCGGGGAAAACGCGGGGTTCACAGGTTCTGGCGATCTTTGGTTTTCTTGGGGGCTTCGCGGCCCCGCTTCTCCTTTCCTTTGGAACGGAAAGCCGCGTGTTCCTCTTTTCGTATTATCTGGTTCTTGACGCGGGGGTCTTTGTCATCGCGTTTTTCCGCCGCTGGAAAGGCCTTAACCTCCTGGCGTTTTTCTTCACCTTCGCCGTTTCCCTGTACTGGACGGCCCGTTACTACGAACCCGCTTTTTTTCCGTCTTCCGAGCCGTTCTTTGCCGCGTACATCCTTCTCTTTACGTTTCTGTGCGTCAAAGACGCCGGAGACCCTTCACCCAAAAATTTGGAAAACCCGGAAAACAAGGCCCGCCCCGGCGCTTATTCGGACGGAACGCTGATCGTTCTTACCCCCGTCATGGGGGCCTTTCTTGAGTGGATGGTTTTTTCCCGCGTTGAACACGGCTACGCGATTATCTGTTTTTCATTTTCCGTGTTTTACACCGGTTTCGCGCTGTTAATCTGGAAGCTCCGCCGTCTGCGCTTCCACGCGGAAGGGTTCCTGTTTCTCGCGGCCCTCCTCGCGAATCTGGCCGTGCCACTGGAACTTTCACCGCGCATAACAAGCGCCGTCTGGGCGGCGGAGGGGGCGGCTTTTTTCTTCCTGGGGAGAAGGCTGAACCGTTTCCGTCCCGCCGCGGCCGGGCTCCTGCTCCATATCGCCGCCGCCGTAATCTTTGCCTTCGGGAAAGCGGGCGGGGGGGAGGGGGCCTTTCGCGGCGCCCGTTTTTCGGGGGCCCTTGTAATTTCATTTGCCGCCTTCCTCTTTACCGTCATTGCCGGAGGAAGCCGGAAAAAGCGGGACGGAACGGACTCCTTTGCGGAATTTTTTTATCCTGCCTTTCCCTTCGTTATGGCGGTGTGGGCCTTTGCATGGTGGTTCGGCGGCTGGTATTTTGAATTGAAGAGAACCTTTCTGTTTTCCCCGGCGCTTTTCCTTGTCTTCTGTTCGGCGACGGCGGCCGCGTCATGCGCGGCGGCGCGGGTCTGCAAGCTGAGGGCGCTGCTTCCTGGGGCCCTTCCCTCCCTTGTGTACGGCTTTTACATCGCGGCCGCCGGTATGGCGGACGGCTTGTTCGACGCGGCGGGCGGCCGCCTTTTGAGCGTCAATTTTTTTTACGGGCTGTACCGCCTTGGCTGGCCGGTCTTCTTCGCCGGACAGGCCCTCGTTCTCTTCCTCGCGCGGAAGATGCTGAAGGAAGCCCTTCACGGCGCATGGCTGACGGCGGCCATCCTCATCGCCATTGCCGTCACAAGCTCCTCGGGCCGCTCTCTTACCGCTGCCCTTTCCTTATCGGAGTCATGGACCAGTTTCGCGGGACTCCTCCCCGTATTTGCCGTCATGGCGGCGGCGGGCGTCTTCGCAAGGCGCGCCCCGGACGGAAGCAGAAACCGGTGGCTTTTCTTCATCCTTCCCCTTGTCCTCTCCTGCGTCATGGCCCTTTGGTTCATTGTAACGCTCTTTCTTTCAGGCGATCCCGATCCCCTTCCCCTGTACCTTCCGGTCGTCAACCCGCTTGATCTGGAAGAGGCGTTCTGCCTCGTCCTCTTCCTCCTCTGGCAGATCTCGCTTATGAAAAGAAAGGGGAAGGTTCCGGGGAAAGAAGGCGGCGAAAAGGCGGGCATACGGGGACTCAAAACGGCGGCGCTTGTGACCATTGCCGACTCAGCGTTTTTTGTTTTTACCATTGCCGTTACCGCCCGGAGCGTTCATTTTTACGGCGGCATCCCCTGGGAAGAGATACCTTCTTCCTATGTGTTTCACCTGTGCCTCTTCATCCTCTGGGCGATCTACGGTATAGCCCACATCATCACGGGGAACAGGCTTGGCGGCCGGCGTATATGGATAGCCGGCGCCGTTCTTACGGTGGCCGACGTAGCGAAATTCCTGCTCTTCGATCTGGCCGGAACCGGGGCGGGAAGGCGGATAGCGTCCTTTTTTATCGCCGGTATCGTCCTGCTTTTTATAGGATGGGCATCGCCGCTGCCTCCGGCCCCGCCTGAGACTGAAAAAGGAAAGGGCCATGCGTAAAGCCGTGTGTCTTCTTTTTCTTCTTGCCCTGTGGCGCGCCCGGCCGGCCGCGGCGGAAGGCGCGTTTGATGAAGAAGAGGCGGAGATGCCGGCCGGAAAGGAAATGGAAAGCGGGGAATTTGCCGGAAGCCTTGTCCTTGCAGGAAGGGAAGGGAGGCTCCTTTCCCTGGAAATTCCGGGCGAAGTGTACCGGGGGCTTAAGCGGGCCGACATGGCCGACATGCGGATCTTTGACGCCGGAGGGCTCCCGGTGCCCTTCGCGGTGCGTCCCGTTCCCGGCGCGGTCTTTACCCCGCCGCCCCTGGACGTGCCCTTCTTTGTCTGGGAAGAGGAAAACGGCGCGCTTCCCGCCGGAACCGACATAGTAATAGACGCGTCGGGAACGGTGGTCCGCGTCAACAGCCGGAACGGGGGAACGGCGGCCGGAGGGGCGGGGAGCGGGCCAGTGTACCTTCTTGACTGTTCAAGATTCGGTTACGCCCCGTCTTCCCTTGTCCTTTCCGTGGAAGAGGGAAACAATTACAATTCGGCGGTACGGTTGTTTTCGGGAACGGAAGATCTTTCCCGGTGGCAGGAAACGGAAAGGCGGCAGATCGTCGCCCGGTACGGCGATTCGGGCGCGAACCGCGATACCGTCCGGCTTTCCGGGCCCGGCGCGCGCTATGTTCTTTTGAAATTTGAAAGCCCCGTTCCGCCGCTCTTGGGCGTTACGGCGCATTTTGACGAGGTAACGGCGCATCCTCCCCGTCTGGAAAAGACCGCGGAGGGAACCTTCCGCGACGAACGGCGGCGCGCCGTTGATTACGACACCGGGGGATTTTATCCCCTTGTCTCCGTCAATTTCATCCTTCCGGAAGCCGACTCCGTTGAGGCGCTGGTAAAATACAGGACGGATGCCGGCGGCGAATGGCGGGACGCGGGACGCATGACACTGTTTCGTTTTTCGGGTGAAGACGGGGAGAAGACGCACGAGCCCATGGACGTGTTCTCTTCGGCGCCTTACTGGGAACTCGAATCGCTTTCCTTTCCTTTCGCTAAAGCCCCCGAAGGGATCTTTATATGGGAAGCAAGGGAGATCGTTTTTCCCGGAAGGGGCAAGGGCCCCTGGACTCTTGCCTTTGGCAACGCCCGCGCCGGCCCCCAGGAAAGCTTCACGGTTCCCGCCGGGACGGCCGCCGAAAAGGCCGTTGCGGGGGAATTTGCCTACAGGGAAGACAGGGGGGATTCCCCTCCGCCCCGGCGCTTTGGGGAATTCCTTTTGTGGGGTATACTGGGAATGGCGGCGCTTGTTCTGACGGGCCTTGCCTGTTATGCCGCGGGAATCATAAAGAAAGGAGATCCATCATGAAGACACAGGTACAAGGCGCGGTAAAAAAGACGGCGGCGGGCGCGTTATTGGCGGTATTTGGACTGGCCGCGGCCGGCATTGAAGCCCAGGCGGCGGGAGAAACAGAGCGTCCCGGCCAGGCCGCGGGCCTTCCGCTCAGGCGCATCGCCCTTTTTTCTTCCGGCGTCGCCTATTACGAACATTCGGGAACGGTATCGGGACCGTCCGTCGTGAGCCTTCCCTTCAAGGCCGACGCCGTCAACGACGCGCTCAAATCGCTTGTGATACACGATCCCGTTTCCGCCGGGGGGGAAGCGCCGAGGGTAAGCTACCCTTCGGAACAGACCCTTGCCGCCACCCTTCGGAGCCTTTTAATAGATCTTTCGGAAAACCCCGATCTCGCGTCCATACTGATGTCCATGAGGGGGGCGGAAGTGGAAATCGCCGCCCCTTCTTCCATACGGGGAAAGATCACCGGCGTTGAATACAGGGATGTCATGGAGCCGGAATCCCGCTTCCCCGCGGTGAAGGAACCATGGCTTGTCATCTTTACCTCTTCGGGCCTCCGCCAGGTAAACCTGAAGGATATAGCCGCCGTTAATTTTCCCGATCCCCGCGCCGGAGCGGATCTGGACAGGGCGCTGGATCTTCTCGCGGCGTCGGGCAATTCGACATCGCGCGAACTGTCCCTTAGTCTGGGCGGAGGGGAAAGCCGTTCCGTTTCGGTAAGCTACGTCATTGCCGCCCCCGTCTGGAAAGTTTCCTACAGGCTGGATCTCTCTTCCGGGGACGGGGCCTTTCTTCAGGGATGGGCCATTGTCGACAACGACAGCGACAGCGACTGGAAAAACGTGGAACTGTCGCTCGTGGCGGGAAGGCCCGTTTCGTTCATACAGAATCTTTATCCGCCCCTGTACCTTTCGCGGCCTGTCCTGCCCCTGGCAATAGCGGGAACCGCCGAAGCGAAAACATACGACCAGGGGTATACACGGGATAGCGCGGACTTTGCCGCCGAAAGTTCGATGCTGGAAATGGCGGCCCCCGCGGCCCGCGCGCTGCGCGCCGCCCCCCGCGCGTACAACGACAGCGCCGTCGTCGCCGCCTACGGAACGCTGGAGGCGGAGGCACAGGCCGCCGGGGATCAGTTCGAGTTTACCATACAGGACGTAACCCTCGACCGCCGCATGAGCGCCATGCTGCCTTTGGTACAGGCTGGTCCCCCCGTGAGGAAACTGCTTATCCTTTCCGGGGCGGAGGCGGCCGGTAAAACCGTACATCCCCGGCTTGGAGCCGAAATTACCAATACAACGGGCATACAGTTTCCCGCCGGCCCCATTACGGTGTACGACGGGGGGACCTACGCCGGAGACGCCCTTATCGAATTCCTTTCGGACGGGGAAAAAAGGCTTCTTTCCTATGGGGAAGATCTTGCCGTTACGGCGAGCGCCGGAATATCCGTTTCGCGGGTCATAAGCGCCGCGGCCGTATCGGGCGGGATCATGACGGTAAAGAGGCGGGAACTGCATGAGCGCACATACACGGTAAAAAACAACACGGATCAAACGCGGGAGCTTGTCATTGAACACCCCGTAACGCCGGGCGCGGAACTTTCGCCGGACAGTTCTGAACAGGCGGGTCCCGGAGGAACCGTGATCCTCTCCCAACCGGCGGAAAGGACCCCTTCGGTGTACCGCTTCACCCGCTCCATCGGGGCCGCTTCGGAAAACGTCTTTTCCGTACGCGAGGAAATTCCCCTTTCCGAACGGATAACCCTTTCGACCCTGAACATTGAAAACCTGCTCTTCTACGCGTCAACCCAAGAGATTCCCGGAAACGTACGGGAAGCCCTGCGGAAGGCCGTTTCGCTGAAACAGGCGGCCGACGCGGCGAAAAAAGAAGAGGCGGCCATTACGGCCGGAAGGGAGCGCCTTATCTCCGAGCAGGCCCGCATACGGGCAAACCTTGAAGCGGCGGGAAACACGACCGTCCAGGGCCAAGAATACCTGCGGCGGCTTTCGGAGGCGGACACCGGCATAGACAGCCTTCTTGAGCGGCTCGAAGAGGCCGAGAAAACATCGCGGACGGCGCAGGAGACGTTTGAAACCTATCTCGCGTCCCTCACGCTGTAGGGCCCTAAAAGGAATAGGTCAGCGCCGTTTTAATGTAGCCGCTGTTGCGGTAGTGGGACAACTCGCCGCCCTTTTTCCCCGCGAAAACACCCGCCTGAAGATCCGCGGTGACTTCCCCTATTGCCCAGGAAACGGCGGGAATAAAGTAAAAGCCGGTTTCCTCCGGATCAAAAATTCCGGTGCATGTCACTTCGAGGTTGTCCCTGAGGAATTTTTTGGACAGTATCAGCGTCAGCCTTGTGGAGACAGGCGGTTCGTTTCCCCATGAACTAATCTCGAACGGATTGTTTTTCTTGTCGCCGAAAAGGCGGATGGATTCGTTGCACTGCAGGTTCACGTTGATTTCCCACACGGTGTCGCGGTCAAAACCAAACGACCAGCTGATGAAGGGATTGCGCACCCAGCCGGCGTCCCCGGCAAGATCCTGCGTGATATGGGCCGCGAGTTCCGCCCGCATGTTAAAGCCCGCCAGCACCTGGGCCCAGTCGGCGCCTATCTGGTGGTAACGGTTATATTCGGCGCGGAAACGCAGGAGGGAAAAATTCCCCGTGTACTGGGGATTCGAGGGAAGCGCCGTCAAAAAATTGAGAAGAAAAGCGTCTATTCCCCCGACGCAGTACGAAGGCCGGAAGAGATTGCCGAAAAAATACTGCGCCCCGAAATCGGCGGAGCCCAGTGTTGTGGTAAAGCGCGCGCCGGCCTGCATGTGTTCAATGGTCCCCGTGTCGGGAAGAAGGAGGCTGTAATAGTTGTTCACAAGGGAGGAAAGGCCGCCGGAATAGCTATTCACAAGGGAAGAAAGGGCGCCGGAATAGCTGTTCACCAAGGGAAAAAAAACGTTGTCTTCCGCTATGACAGAAGGCGCCCAGCGCCCCGAAGAAGCGAACCTGTGCCCCTCGAAACCGGGAATGAACACCGCCTCGAATCTTGAACCGCTTCCTATGTCCGCCGTTCCGTGAACCATGGGACGGGCTATCTTGATTTCGCGCAGTTTCATCATCCGCGAAAGATCCGAATAATCCACGGGGTTCACCACGTCAAGCGGGCCGAAGCTGTCGGCCCTGCCCCATGTGAGTTTTCGGAGGCCCGCCTCGACGCTCACGGGGCCGAAATACCCCCTGAGGAAAGCCTCGTCCAGGGCAAGGGGACTGCCTTTGTCCGTACCAAGTTTGAGGTTTATAACGGCATCGGCGTTTGACGCCGACGCGCTGAAATAAAGCGCGCCGTCGAAAATATCACCGGCGCGGGACTTCTTCAGTTCCTCAAAAGTATTAAGATCGTCAAAAAAGGCAAGAAGATCCCCCCGCGCCCTTCCGCCAAGTTTTACCGAAACAGGAAGGGAAGCGGAACCGCCTCCTCCATCATCACCGTCAAAACCAAAACCGAAGTCCGCGTCCTGCGCTCCCCCCGCCGGGGGAAAAAGAGAAAGGAACAGTACGGCAAAAACGGCGCACAGACGCCTTCCCGTGAATTTTTTCATCGCGCCCTCCCCGTCTCAAGATACGCGGTGGTAAAAACGCTTTCGGGAACGGGATCGTCATATTTAAGAATATCAACGTAGAGGGTTGTCGAAGTACCGGCCGAAAGCGTGGTCATTTTGGTGACCATGGGCGAAAGCCTTCCCTGAATTTCCCGCACGTCAAGCATCTCCACCCGTTTTACGAGGACGTTCCGTTTGTCGTACAACTCAAGCTTGTAGTTGATCCCCGTTTCCCTGTCTATCCACTGAACCATCCGCGAGTACTGGTACGAAGAATCCCTGGGCCGGGACTCGATAATACGGCAGGGCCTCCCGTCAAGGTTTTCTTCCCCGGCAAGCGTGTGGGTGTCAAGATCGGCGCTGCGGCTCGCGGAAGAAATGTCGTCGTAGGAGAAATCGGTCCCCATAAAACTCGCGGACCCCTCCGAGGCGGCTACGCGCCGCACCTTTCCAAGCGATGGAAGAAATATCCAGCGGTCGCCGGGGGAACCGGGATTTTCAATGGTAAGAAAACGCGTGCCCGCCACCGACTGCGGGCGCTGGAATACAATAACGCTCCGGCTGTTTCCCCCCTGCCCGTCTTTGGAATACTGATCGATGATCCGTTCGGACGTGCTTCCGTCCCGCGCGGTAATGACCATGCGGGATCTTGTGGAAGTCGTAACGGCGCTTATGCGGTTCCGCGAGGCGTGTACAATGGCGTAGGCGTCGTCCTGCGCGAAAAGCCCCTCCGCGAAAACGGCCAGAAAAAACAGAAGGCCGATTTTATTCATTTTTCACCCCTAATACCAGGCGGCGAAATCGCCGCCGCCGTTCAAACGGACATTAACACAATGTGTTAATGCTCACTCCTATAATCAGGCGGCGGAATCGCCGCCGCCGTTCAACCGGACATTGACACGATGCGTTAATGGTTTCTCCCTGCCGATGAATTTTGGTTTGAGGGAAGTGAGCAGCACCGGAATGACCGTAAGGCTCACAAGGGCGCTTGTGCCCATGGTAAGGGCAATGAGCAGCCCCAGATCGGCCAGCATGATAAATTCGGAAAAGAGAAGCACCGCGAATCCCGCGCCGACGGAAACCGCGTTTATTATTATCGCCTTTCCCGATGTCCTGAAGGTCCTTGCAAGAAAGCCGTCCCCAAACTGCCTCTCTGAGGCAAGGGCGGCCCGGTATTCACGTTTATAGGCTTCAATGTAATGAATGGTGTAGTCGATGCCTATGCCTACCGAAACGCTCGCCACCATGGAGGTTCCTATGTTGAGCTTGATCCCCGCGAAAGCCATTACCGAGAAGTTGACAAGAACCGAAATGGAAAGGGGAATAACGGCTATAATGCCCGCGGTAAAGGACCTGTTCGAAACCGCGATAATAAGGAACACCATTACGACGGAAAAGATAACCGAAACAAGCTGGGACTGCACAACCAGAGTGTTAAGGGAAAACTCAACCAGGGTAACGCCGCCTGTTACGGCTCTTATATTGGAAGGAAAACGGGCCTTGATGTAGCCGTCTATCGCGGCAAGCGCGGCGCCGCTGTCATATTCGCCCCTGGTACGCAGCTGGATGGTGGATTTTATTCTGGTAGGCTCAAGCGGATCATTGGCGTATTCATCTATGTTTCCTGAAAGAAGCACAAGGTAATTCGCGACAAGACGCCCCAGTTCCTCCCTGTTTTCTTTTCCGTATTTTGCCGGATCGGAAGGTATCTCGTAATAGGCGGCCCCCTCATAATTGACAAGCCGCTTGAGTTCCCATACAAGATCGTTCGCGCTCATCGTCCCGGATTCTCCGCCCGCCCTGTCGAAGAGGTCAAGGAGTTCCTCCTGCGTGTATACCTTCTCCCTCCCGCCGCGAGGCTCCAAGGCGGCGGGGGAAAGGGAATCCGTAGCGGCAGCCGACAGGCCGCCGTCCTGTCCGCCGAAACCGAAACCGTCCTCATCAAAACCAAAGCCGCCAAAACCAAAATCGGGCAGTTCTTCCGCGCCTTTGCCGCTTTCGCCGCTTGCACCGCTTTCGCCGTTTTCCCGTCCGGATGAAACGCCGGGGGCAAGTCCTTCGGGACTCTCATCGGCGTTGAACACCTGGTTTATCCGTTTGACAAGGGAAGTAAAATCCATGACCTTGCCCACCTGGGGGACCCGTTCGGAAAGGTACGCGCCAAGCCCGTCCATGGCGGCAAGGGAATCGGGATGCAGAAGCGTTTGCGAGTCGTCCGCCTCCAGGACAACGCTGACTGTTTTTGAACCGCCGAATTTGTCCCGGATAAAAACATCCGACCTGTAAATGTCCGTGTCGTCCCTGAAATACTCCACAAACACATTGTCAATGACAAGCCTTGAAAGGCCGAAAAGGGCGACAACGGTGATAAAGACGGTAAGGCCTATAACGAAGCGCCTCTTCCTCACGGCCTTCATAAGGCCTGCGGCCACAGCCGCGCTGAAGGGATCTTCAACAGGATGATCCGAATCATCCGCCGGCGCCCCGTGATGCCCGGGGGAAGCGCCCTTGGGGGACGCGGGCCCCCGTATAATAAGGAGCGAAGGGATAAGGGTAAGCGCCACGGCGAAAGAAACAAAGACCCCGAAACTCGAAAAAAAACCGAATTCCCTTATAGGCACGACGGAAGTAAAACAGAACGAAAAGAAACCGGCAAAAGTAGTAAGCGCGGCAAGGAATACGGGCTTTCCTATCTTCCGCAGAAGCTCAAAGACAAGTTCGCGGTGCTCTTCGCGGCTCAAGATCCTTCCGCCCGTATCCGCGATATAATGGGTAACCACATGGATACCGTAGGCGCTTCCCACCGCGACAAGGATGACGGGCAGCACCGTCGTAATGACCGACAGCTTCACCCCGAAAAGGGGCATCGCGCCTATGGACCAGATGACGGCGATAACAACCGTAAGCAGGGGAAGAATCACCGCGGAGAATTTTCTGAAAGAAAAAAACAGCACCAGAATCACTACCGCGATAACAAGGGGAACGAGCAGCCTGAGATCGGCGGTAACCGCCTCGTTGATGGTAGCGCTGATAACGGGCATTCCCGTCACATAGACCGCGGCGGCGCCGTCAAACATTTCCCTGGCCTTGTCCCTGATAAGGATAAAGCTGGCTATTACTTCCGGTTTTCCCGCGTCGTCCGAACTGACATCAAGGGGCACAAGGATCTGGGTGGAAGTAAAGTCGTCGGAAACAAGGGATCTCCTGTACATGTCCCATGAAAGGACGCGCCGTTTGAGTTCCGCGATTTCTTCCGGGCTTCCTGAAAATTCCTTTCCCGTGAGCTTTTCAACAACGATGGCGCCGCCGCTTGAAGTAATGTAATCGGTATTGGTGATGGCTTTAACGTTTTCGACAACGGGAATTTCCTCAACCCAGCGCACAAAGCCGTCTATGAGGCCCAGAAATTCCCTCTCAAAAACGGTCCCGTATTTCCGTTCAAGTCCTATCAGAATAAAAAGGGAACTTCCGAAGGTGTCGTCTATGTCCCGCGATACGGCAAGGGCGGGATCGTCTTTCGGGACAAAACGGAGGTTGTTGTTGTCAAGTTCCGCCCGGGGCAGTTGGGAGGCAAAAAAAACCGTTATGACGGCTATAACGGCAAGGATCAGCCAGGGATACCTGAAGAATTTCGCCACTGCGTTCCCCTTGTTTTTTCAATGGTTTCTATCGATTTTTAATTCCGGAAGCTTAAGGTCCGAAAGATCCGTCCCGTTCGCGGCTATGCCCCGCAAAAAAATCTGAAAAAGATTTGCCAGCTCCTCAATGGCCCACCGGTAGTCGTTGCCGCTTTTCGGCAGCTTGGCGGCGGTTTCAACAACATAGGAAAAAAACGTTATGAATGTCCGGGAAATCGAGGCGGGCTTTACATCTTCGGCAAAAATGCCCTCCTCTACCCCTTTTGCAAAAAGATTTACAAGCAGGGAATAAAACGCGTAGTTGGAACCCGCGGGCGACGGGGAATCCTTTTCTATGGGAACAAAGGGAAAACCGGGCGCCAGATATTTTTTCATGCTGAAAATAACCAGCATGTCATCCGATTCCCCAAACAGATCCAGATAACAATCCCAGATGAGCTTCAGCGTATCAACAACCGAAAGCCCGGACCCCTGCCTTGAACGGAAATAATTGATAAACTGGACTCCCGCTATATCGCATATTTCCTTGAAAAGCAGATCCTTGCTGGGAAAATAGAGGTACAGGGTCGCTTTGGAAAGTTCCGCCTTTTTGGCTATATCTACCATGCTGACCTTCTCTACGCCGTGTTCCAGGATGAGTTCCTTGGCACACCGCATGATCAGGTCTTTACGCCCCGCCTTTTCTCTTTTTTTTCTTTCAATAATCCCCATAATTGTTCTTTTAAAATGAGCCGATAATTTGATAAATGACGATCCGCCGCCGTATTCCTTGCATAATAAACTACGGGAAAGGATGACTTTTGTCAAGAAGCGGAAAGACGTTATATTCCAGAGAGGAAGGTATTTTCTGTTCAAAAATAACCGTTTCGCGGCCCTGTCCGCCGTTTTTTTCATCCTGCTGGCAGCCTGTTCCTCCGTTCCTGAAGAACCTGGAGAGATTGAAGGAATTGAAGAGATTGAAACCGGGGACACACGGGAAACGGCCACGGCGGCCGGAAAAGATCCCGCCGAACCGCCCCAGGAAAACGGGGAACTGCCCGTTTCCGCCTTTGGCGAAGTCTGGGGCTACCTCGTAAGCGGGCGGGAGGATGCCTTTCGCAGCGATATGCCCCTTACCGATATAGGGTACTTCGGCGCGGAGGTAGACATATACGGCAAGCTGACCGATGTGCCCAATCCCCGGAATGTCAGGGATTTCGGGGGCAGGATTCACATGGTGGCAGCCTGTAACGGCAGGGCGCTTTCCCATTTTGTCCTCGCCGAAGGAAGCCCCGAGCGCAGGGCGCTCATTGCCGATCTGCTCAGGGCGGCGAAAAATTTCGACGGCCTCCAGATAGATTTTGAGAACATTCCCGAGCGGGACGGACGGCCTTTCCTGTCGTTCCTCGCGGAACTGCGCGCGGGACTCTCCGGCAAACTGTTTACCATAGCGCTGCCGGCCCGGATACGCGCCTTAAAAGACGATGTCTACGATTATGTGAAGATAAAGCCCCTTGTGGACCGCATCCTTGTCATGGCCTATGACGAACACTGGTCGGGCAGCAGGCCGGGGCCGGTCGCCTCCATGGACTGGTGCAGACGGGTAGCCGAATATTCGCTTGAGGTTGTGGGCAGGGAAAAACTCATCATGGGCCTCCCCTTTTACGGCCGGGCCTGGGGACACATCAGCCCCTCACGGGCCTACATTTATTCCGGCATACAAACAATCATCGATGAAAACAGCGTTCAGGACATACGCCGGGAAAACGGCGTCCCCTCCTTTGACTATGATGTTACCGTATCGGTCAAGGTTTACTACGAGGACGACTATTCCCTTTCGGCGCGTATGGAAATGTACCGCTCAATGGGAGTGCGGGCCGTAGGTTTCTGGCGTATAGGACAGGAAATCCCCGCGATCTGGGACCTCATACAGCTTGTTGACAATAACGGCTAAACCCGCTACCATACACA
>JAISEB010000170.1 GCA_031264395.1 Treponema sp.
GGATGCGCCTCCGTGTCGGCATGGGCGTCAAGGACGAGGAGATCCGTGTCCTCGTTTCCGGCGTTGCGGAGGAACCAGAAGGCGTGATCCGCGTGATGATCCGATATGAGGATGGGGATGGGGATCTTCTCCCGGCCCGCCCGGTCCTCGGCGGCCGTCGTCTGCGCGGCGGCGGGAAGGGTGCACATGACAAGCACGCCCGCCATGGCCGCAAGGGACGCGGCCCGGACCGTCCGCCGCCCCTGACGCGCCATGAGGAACCGCTAGCGTCCCCCTTCGCTGTAATCGAACTGCGAGTAAAACGGATTGTCTTTGGTTTCGGCGTCGAAGCTGAAGTCCACCACCGCCTCCGCTCCGGGGGCAAGCTCGTACTTCCATATCATGCGGTCCCCCGGCCGCTCGTCAGGCGTTTTCGTGAAATGGTACTCCGTCCTGTGCTTTGTGCCGTAGGTGACAGGCACCGAAATTTCAACGGAGACTTGTTTATCCACCTGGTTTGTTACCGAATATTCAAGTGAATGGGTAAAGGGCAGATCCGGCCGTTCGGGATGTTCGGCGGTTACGACGGACCTCCGGGTAAGGATGTTTGGCTGTTCCCCGATGTAAAAGTCGAAGGGGCGGTCCGGGCTTATGCTGAGGGATGAAAGGGAAGCCATGCTCATGCCCGACGAATTAAGGTAGGGCTGTACCCTTTCGGCCATGGTCTTGAACGGCGTGGGGGCCCTCAGATACGCGGAAAGACGCTCCCTCCTGTTCGCGTCCCACAAATAGACAAGACGGTACGGCGTTCTGCCTTCTTCCAGTTTGACAAGGATGCGCCTGTTTGCCTCTATAACGGGCGTCCCAAGGTCAAACATGGAGCCTGTATTTTCGATAAGGATGTTTTGCGACGAGGCAAGAATGATCTCCGGCCGCTTGGAAAGAATCGATTTTGTGGTACCAGGAAGTTCCCGCTCCGTCCTGATAACGGCAACCAGAGCGCAGTCAAGGTAATTCTGTTCCTTTATTTCCATATCAAGAATAAAATTCCAGCTTAACCCGGAGTTTCTGATCCCGTACCGCACCTCAAGCGGGATGCCGGGGGCCGCTTCCGGTATATGAACCTGCAATATCCGCACCAGATCCGGCCGTTCGCCCCTTCGAAGGAGGACCAGCACTTCGCCGGTTTCGGTGGAAAAAGTATAGAGGCGCTTCCCCGACTGCGAGACGGTCAGGGTGTCAAGCTGGATGTTTTCGGGCAGGATAAAAGTACCGTTGATGACCGCGTTACCCGGAATGACCGCGTCATAGACCACCATGCCGTCGCGGTAAATGTACAGCCGCTCGGGATCGGGCAGACGGTACACGATGATCTCTTCCCCCGTATCGGCGGACGTATCGACAAAGGTTTGGGCCATGCAGGGCGCGGCCAGCGCGAAAATCAGGACGATTCCAATGTATTTCATATAGTCCCCCTTACCAGCCGGGTTTTGGAACAAGCTCAATTTTCCCATGGGGATATTTCATTGTCAACCGTCAAAGCCCCTCGCGGCCGGGCCGTATGGCCGTACCGGAGATTTTGTCCCTGTTATTTTGCCGCATAATTTAGTAGAATATGCACATGAACTGGTTCATCGGACGGCCGGTTATCCTGCAGGCCCTGCTCGCGACACTTTTTACCTACGGGGTGACCGCCTTGGGAGCCGGAACGGTTTTTTTCTTCAAGTCGATTAACCGCAAGGTGCTGGACGGCATGCTTGGTTTTGCCGGGGGCGTCATGATAGCGGCAAGTTTCTGGTCGCTTCTGGCGCCCGCTATTGCCATGGCGGAAACGGCGGCCGAAAAGACGGGGATTCCCGGATGGTTTCCCGCGGTAACCGGTTTTCTTGCCGGCGGTATTTTTCTCAGGATAATGGACTGCGTCCTTCCCCACCTTCACATTGAGTACAGCATGAAGGACGCCGAAGGCCCCAAAACGAACCTTTCCCGTTCCGTCCTTCTGGTGCTGGCGATTACCCTGCACAACATTCCTGAAGGGCTTGCCGTCGGGGTGGCGTTCGGCGCGGCGGCGGCGGGCATACCCGGCGCGGGACTGACGGGAGCCGTGGCCCTTGCTCTGGGCATAGGGCTGCAGAATTTTCCCGAGGGGGCCGCGGTATCCATTCCCCTGCGCCGTGACGGCATGAGCCGGGGCAAGGCTTTCTGGTACGGGCAGCTTTCCGGTTTTGTCGAGCCTGTCGCCGGGGTTCTGGGAGCGGCGCTGGTGTTCTACATTCAGCCCGTTCTTCCCTACACCCTGGCTTTTGCCGCGGGGGCAATGATCTTCGTGGTTGCCGAAGAGGTGATCCCCGAATCCAGACATGAAGGAAACGAACATATTGCGACGCTGGGCCTGATGACGGGTTTTGCCCTGATGATGGCCCTTGATGTGGGGCTGGGATGACCAGGGGAATTCTTGTTGCCGGAAACGAATCTCCGCTTCTTGCCGCCCTTGCCGCCGAGGCCGCGCGGCGGGTGGAAAGCCTCGCCGTCGCGTCCATTCAAAACCGCCTGCAGGAAGGCGCGCCCGCGCCGGAAGTTCCCGTCCGTCCGGACGCGGGAACATCTTCAGATTCAGGCGCGCGAATCTCCCTCAGCTGGAATCCCGGAAGCCCCATCTCGGCCCGTACCGTAATACTGTCCGCGGAAAACCGCCTTGAGCATATTGACGAAGCGCTGCTGGTCTGCGCTCCGCCGTCAATGCGAAAAAGCGTCGCGGATCTTCCCGCAAGAGATGTTGAGATCCTTGTGAATGATCACATCAAGGGATGGTTTTTGCTCGCAAAGGAACTTGCCTCTGTATTCAGATCGCGCAGGGCCGGAACGCTGGGCCTTGTCCTTTCCGATCTTCCTTCACTGGGGGGAAAGGGCGAAAAGGCCGATCTGCTGGGACCGGCGGCGCAGGCTTCCTTCCGGGCCTTTTCGCAAAGCCTTCTTGTTTCATCTTTTGACGAGCCGTATGTGTCCCTGGGTTTCTCCTATTCCGGGGCGGGGGAAGAAGGCCCGTTCGCGTCTTTTGTCTTCAAAACCCTTGATGAAAGCAGCAGGAAAAACAATGGAAAGTGGTACAAGTTCGGAAAATTCAATTTGTTCGGCAGGTGAAAAAAGCGGGGAACAAAAGCCCCCCGCCTCATCCGCGCCCCGCGCGGTATTTCTGGATATAGACGGAACGCTCATCTCGAAAGACGGCGGCCCCTATGAGGACGATCTGCGGCAGATACAGGAAGCGCGCCGGCGCGGCCACCGCTTTTTTCTGAATACCGGCCGTTCCCTTGCCATTGTTCCCCGGAATCTTCTGGAAGCGCCGTACATAGACGGCATTGCGGCGGGCGGCGGGGCCCATGTTCTTCTTAAACAGGAGGGCGTGCTCCGGACCGTGTATCACAAGTGGATTTCCGCGGATCTGCTCCGGGCCGCCGCCGCCCTGTATATCGAAATGAAAAAATGGTGCATCTTTGAAGGCGAAACCATGCTTTACGCCTTTAGGCCCGAATGCTGTACGCTGTCCCTTGACAATTGTCTTCCCGTTACAACGAAGCATGACTTTGACATAAAATATCCGGGCGCAATTGTTACCAAGCTTACCATGGAAGATGACAGAACCGGAGAAAAAGAGGCCGCCCTTCTGGGAAACGCCTTTCACATTTTTCCGCAGAACGGCTACCACGAAGCCATTATACGGGGCGAAAGCAAGGCCCGTGCAATGGAGATAATCCTTGAACAGCTGGGCATGTCCCGTTCGGACAGCGTTGCCATGGGAGACAGCGCCAACGATATAGACATGATCCGTTTTGCCGGGCTGGGCATCGCCATGGGCAATGCCTGTGACGAACTGAAACAGGCCTCGCGCGCCGTTACCGCCCCCTGCGGCGAAGGCGGCATAGCCGGGGCCCTGTTAAAGTATGTCTTGTAATTGGCGCGGTATACGGAACGGGGGAAAAGGAAATGTCGATTCAAGATGGTCCATATGGAACTGTAAAGACTGAAGCGGATTTGCGGAAAATCAGGCGCGACAAGCCGGTTATCTTATGGGCTCAAAAACTTTGAGGACAGCTTTTTAAAATGATCAAGCGGAACAATTATTCGTTTTTAATATTACTGATTTCAGTTTCTCTTTTCTCATGCAAAATGAATGAGGAACAACAAAGAGAAATATATCAGGAAGCTTTAATACAAGCGCGCGAAAAAGAATATAAAAATGCCCTGGGTATTCTAGAAAAGAGAATAAGAAAAATTGACCGCCGGTATACTTATTACCTTTACCACGGCATTTTTACTCAACAGCAGGATTTAATAAAATACTCCCCAATTGCTTTGGAAGATTATATGAAAGCATATAGTTTCAATCCAAATACATATAGTATAAATGATGTAATTGGTTGTGCTTATCTGTATATGAAACAATACGATCAAGCAATTCTGTACCTTGAGAAGGCATATGCTTTATATGATCCGGAAAGCGGAGCCCCTCCGCCTTATTGGGATCTTGCTGAGTCATATCTTCACGTTGGACGATTGGAAGAAGCCATGGAGATGAATGTAGAGGCGCTGGAAGAAAACCCGGCGCCTTGGGTATATTTCCAGAAAGGTGTGATTTTATCGGAATTGGGAAATATACAAGCATTGAAAGATAATTATCAAATAGCAAAGCAGATGGCCCCCGGTGATATAATGCTTGATAGGGATTATGCGCTTCAGTTAATTAAAATTAATGAACTGGAGAAAGCCAGTCAATTGTATGATGCATGGTTAAAGGGTCAAGAGAACTATTATGATTGGTGCTATGCTGACCTTGGATATATTAGCATGCTTAAAGGAGACTGGAATAATAGCTTTAAGTTGATGCAAAAAGCGGAAAAAATAAATAATACCACCGTTTTAACTTTAAAGTACTTGTCATTTTATTATTTTTTTGTTCAAGATTTTAATAAGGATTATGAGTATGAATCACGAACTCGTTTACAAACAGAGCCCTCTGGCCGAACGAGTCGAAAAAAATCCGTTGATGAATTTGTTGAAGGATATAAAGGCGATTGGCAATTTCAGAAATTATTATTATCACAAGAAAACGGAAATGCACCCTGACAAAAATATTCCAAAAGGCCGCCACAATGAAATCTGCCGATGAATGGGGGCAATTGGCTTTCCTGGAATCTCGTCCCATAATTTTTCGGGAATGGCTGTAATTGACATATACAAATATTGTAAATGTTATTTACAATATTTGCCTACGGATTTTCGAGAAAGAAAAAAGGGAATAATATCCTTGCCGCCAGACTGTAGACACTATAAACAATAAAATAATTTATAATGTTTGTTTTCATCGAATCGCAATGAATATTCCCTTCTATTTTTATCCTGTCCGAATACTCTTCAAATTCGTCCATCATGCGATAATATGTCACAAATACAGCTCCGTTTCTTTTTTCATATGTATATTTGTTTTGCGGATTGTTCTTGTACCGGCAATCAACGATTGAAATGGTTTCAAAAAAAGAAATTCCAGAAAACCGGCTCGGGTTTATTTTGAATGTTTCTTCAAGGGATTTATCTGACTTTTTTTCAAGTCTTATTTCATCATGTTCATAAATCACATTTGCTGTCGGGGTAATTGAAACAGGCATTGCCTGATTACCGTCTCGGGTAAAAATACTTCGCCCGCCACCTTTTACATACAGGCATTCTTCATCTATTTCGATTTGGTTTATTGAATAAACTCTTCGGTCCGAGGATATCGTTATTTTTCTGTCACAAACAATTATTTCAGGAACAATGTACTCACTATTATTAACAGCTGTTATTGAGTTAATGATACCCTGCTCATTGGTCGTAATCCTATAGATCACAATCTTGTCATCACCCCCTCGCATAATACTATTGGGAATATGAATATCCAATGACTTTACTTGGCCATACGCAAATACACTTTCTAGTAGTACTAAAAGAAAGACAGCCGTCTTCATTTTTATCAACATCCTGTCAGGTTAGTCCGTTATTGTGATCGTTGCCGTTTCATTACGGTCTTTTGCTACCCAATACCACAACATAAGTGTATTCAGCTTGCCTTGTGCCGCACTTCTGCTCCAGCCTTCATTTTTATTATATGGAATTCCTATACAACCATTCGTGAAACTATTCGGCGTGATATGTATCATATGCCCGCCATCCGCAAGTAACTCACCCGTCTCAACATCAGGAAGCATCTGGGTAACGCCAATTAGGAAACCGTTATTATCGGGTTCTCCGTATTTATACAGCGGACCGAGGTTCACTTTCTCTGATGCCCGCGCCGGAACAATACTGTATGTCCCGTTCGCAATTTGCGTCGGATTTGTTGTTCCACCGGAAAAATCCTGGAATCGTGATGTGTCAGAGCTTT
>JAISEB010000256.1 GCA_031264395.1 Treponema sp.
CTTCCCTACAGGTAATCGACCTTAAAGGCGGTGCGGCGGCTTTTTGTTTCGTCGAAATTCCGCACGCCCATGTTGAAGCGGCGTTCGGCTTCGAGGGAGCTGGGCGGGCCGTGGCCGGGCAGTATGATAAAATCGCCGGGCAGGGAGAGGATCTTGCTCCGCAGGGCGTTCATCTGTATGACCGCCCCGTAACTGCTGGAAGTCCGCCCGACGAGTCCCGCGGTCAGGGCGTCCCCGGTAAAGAGCAGCCGGTCCACCCTGAAGACGGCCGAATCGGAAGAGTGGCCGGGGATTGATATGACGGCGACGCGGAAGGGCCCGATTTCGATGACTTCCCCGTCGTGGACTATGCTGGTTTTGTGATCCTGAATGACATGGTTGACCGCGTAGATCTCCGCTCCGTAGATGCGCCTGAGGGTTTTAAGCCCGTGAACGTGGTTGACGTGATCGTGGGTAACGAGTACGGCCTTGAGGCTGTAGTCGTTGCTTTCGATAAAATCGAGGATCTGTTCGTCCATGCTGCCGGGATCGACAATGACGGCAATTCCCGGCCCCTTTCCCTTTCCTTCGGCGCCGAGGATATAGCAGTTGCTGAAGCCGTAGGTACAGTAGTGAAAAAAAACTTTCATGTCATTCCTCCGCCTCGAAAATCGCTTCGGCGGTGTTGGACGATTTGAAGGAAACGCCTTCCTGTCTTGTCCTGATGAAGGAAACCCGCTTTACGTTGCAGTCGACAAAATCCGAATGTTCTATGTTGGCCCCGGTGAAGCGGCTGTTGTAGAGATTCGATTTGCTGAAGGTGGTGTCAAGGATGACAGCTCCGCCGTAATTGATGTGTACAAGTTCCGAACCTTCAAAGGTGCAGTCCCGGAAATTTGATCCGGCGAACGAGAGGAACTGGAGATCGGAACGGGAAAAATCACAGTTGGTGAAATTCGAAAAATCAAGGAAACACATGCGCATGACCGCTCCGGTGAAGAGGCACATGGAAAAAGACGCGCCCGAAAAATCGCAGCCGTAAAATTGCCGCCGCGAAAAATCCGCGCTTTCAAAGTGAAGAAGCGGGGCGCTTAGATCCTTGATGGCGCCGCCTGACGTGATGAGTCCTGTTATCCGTTCTGTCTCTTTTCCGGGGTCCGCCGCGTGTATGGCGCAGAGTTTGGAGCCTGTTATGGCCGGCCTGCCGCAGCCCGCGGCGCAGGGCCGTATGGTGAACATACAACCATGATACAACATACGGCTGTCCCTTGCAAACGTCCGTCCGGCGCTGTTATGATATATATATGTGCTGGTACTGCGGTTCCCCGGTTACGGAAGCGGAGCCTCTTGGCAGAACGGTCCTCTGCGGGGACTGCGGCAGGGATCTGCGGGTCTGCATGCACTGCCGTTTCTACCTTCCCGGTTCACGGGGGGACTGCTGCGAACCGGGCGCGGAGCCGCCTTCCGAAAAGGAAAGGGCCAATTTCTGCGACTGGTTTTCCCTTGATCAAAAATTCCGCAAGGCCACGCCGGGGCGGGGAAAAGACCGGGGAAAGGCAGAGGCGGCCAAATCCGCCTTTGACGAACTCTTTAACTGACATGGACGGCCGTCCCCTGCTTTTTCTGGATTCGGGCATAGGGGGCATTCCCTACTGCCTTGATTTTTCCCTTGCCAATCCCGGGGAGCCCGTTGTCTACGCCGCCGACCGCCTGCATTTCCCCTACGGGAAACGCGGAAAGGACGATCTTGTTTCCATTGTTCTTTCCCTTATGGGCCGCCTTGTCCCCCTTGTTGATCCCAAGCTGGTAATTGTTGCCTGCAATACCGCGTCGGTCTCGGCGCTTGACGGCCTGCGGGAGGCGTTTCCCGGCCTTCCCTTTGTAGGAACCGTTCCCGCGGTAAAGCCCGCCGCCGCCGGAAGTAAAAAGCGGAAAATAGGCGTTCTTGGAACGGAGCGGACCGTTGAGGGCGAGTACCTTGCCGGCCTCATCCGCACATACGGAAACGGCTGTGACGTTACGGCGCTTGCCGCCCCGGATCTGGTTGAATTTGTGGAACACCGCTACACCGGCTCGGGGGCGGAGGAAAGGCGGAACGCGGTTCTTCCCTGGGTACGGCGTTTCCGGGACGCCGGCGTTGACGCGCTGGTTTTGGGCTGTACCCATTTTCTTTTTCTCCGTGACGAATTCCGCCGCGAGGCGGCGCCCGGCATTACCGTGTACGATTCGGTGTCGGGAGTCTCCGGCAGAGCGGCGGCCCTGTTTGATGAAAGGGATCTCCGCGCGGGCGTTCCTCCCGGCGCGGGGAAAAAACCGGGCCTTCTTGTCATAACCGGCGCGGAGGCGCCCGAAAGTTCCTGGCTGCGCTGGGCGGACTATCTGGGTTTCCGCCTCGCCCTTCTGGAGGACATGTGAAGGGCCTTGTGATGCGCGGTTCCCGCAACATCTTTACCGTAAGGCCCGAAACCCGGGCCGGGTATTTTCCCCCCTGTTTTGAATGCCGCATCAAGGGCAAGGTGCTCAAGGGGGCCGGCCCGTACCAGAATCCGCTCGCGCCCGGCGACCTGGTTTTTTTTGAGGAAGATCCCGGCCGTCCCGGCGCCGGGTTTATCACATCCTTCGCCGAAAGGCGCAATGTACTTGCCCGCCTTAACCCCAGGGGGCTCTCCTCGAAACGCGTCCCTTCTCCCCAGCTTATTGCCGCCAATGTTGATCTTGTTCTCTGCGTCGCCGCCGCCGCTTCGCCCCCGTTCAGGCCCCGTTTCATAGACCGCCTGCTCCTGCAGGCCGACTCCTCCGGAATTCCCGCGGCCGTCGTCTGCAACAAATGGGATCTTTTTAACGGCGATCCTGACATTGAGGAAAGGCTGGAAGATTTCATGCGCATCGGCGTTCCTGTCGTCAGGCTTTCGGCGAAAACGGGAAAAGGCATGGACGAATTCCGCGCCCTCGTACGGAACCGTTTTTCCGTCCTGGCCGGGCAGTCGGGCGCGGGGAAGTCAAGCATCATCAACGCGCTTCTTCCGTCGGCGGGGATCAAGGTAGGCGGCATAAATGAAAAATACGGCCGGGGCAACCACACCACGGCCCTTGCGTCCACGGTGGAAACAGGGGCGGGCCTTGACGCCTTTCTTGTCGACACACCCGGAATACGGCTCTTTGTTCCCCACGGAATTTCTTCCGGGGATCTTGTCTTTTACATGCGGGAATTCGCCCCGCTTGCCGGAAAGTGCACCTACGGATTGTCCTGCTCGCACCGGAAGGAGCCGGGCTGCCGTATTCTGGAAGCGGTTAACGCCGGGGCAATACACGAAGACCGGTATGAAAGTTTTCTCCGCATACAGGAAGAACTTATGGGTATTCCCTCCGGGGGCGCACATGATGAATGAGGATTTGGGGCGGAAGACGCTCCGGCTGCTCGAATACCCCCGTGTCATGGAAATGGTCGCCGCGTGCGCCCGGAGCGATGAAGCCGCGGACATGATACGGAACGGCGGGCCGCGGGAAGACGGCGCGGAAACGCTCAAGGCGCAGGTTTCTTTTGCCGTGAATCTTCTTGCCGAAGGCGGCCGTGAAAGCACGGGCGCTCTTCCCTCAATAGGTTTTCTTTTTCCCAGGCTTGAAACTCAGGACGCTTCCCTTGAAATTGACGAGGCGTACGCCATAGGGCTTTTTGTTGAAAGGGGAGGGGAGCTCCTGCGCTGGTTTTTTCGCGGTGAAGGCGTCCCCCGGCTTTTTGACGGCTTCGCCTTCCTTCCGTCCTGCGCTCATCTTGCGGATAAAATATTCCGCGTTATTGACCGGGAGGGGAGGCTGCGGGATCTTCCCGAATTCCGCGCCATAAAAAAACGGATCGCCTCCATCGCGTCGCGCATTGAGGCGGCGGTAGCGCGGTATACGGGGAGCGAGGAAACAAGGCGGATGCTTCAGTCCGCCGTTCCCTCCCAGCGGGACGGGCGCGTCGTCCTTGCGGTAAAGGCGAATTTCCGGGGAAGGATACCGGGCATTGTACACGAGGTTTCCTCTTCGGGGCAGACTGTCTTTATTGAGCCTGCGGAGGCGGTGGAGGGAAACAACAGCATACTGATTGAAAAGCGGCTCCTTGACGCCGAAATACGCAAGACGCTCCGGGAACTGACAGGCCATATTGCCCTCGGCCTTGCGGATCTGGAGATTTTTCACCGGGGAATCGTGGAACTTGAAACCCTGCGGGCCAGGGCCCGCTACTCGCGGGAGACGCGGGGAAATTTCGCCCGCGGCCCCGATGCCCAAAAGGGCGCAGATCTTTTTGTTCTCCGCGCCGCGCGGCATCCCCTTCTGGGATCTTCCGCCGTGCCCATTGATTTTACGATGGGCGGCGGCGTGCGCACGGTGATTGTCACCGGGCCCAATACAGGCGGGAAAACGGCGGCGCTTAAAACGGCGGGCCTCCTTGTCCTTATGAATCAAAGCGGGCTTGCCCTTCCCGCCGAGGAGGCGGTCCTCCCTGTCTTCGGCGGCGTGTACGCGGACATAGGGGACGAGCAGTCCCTGAGCCAGTCCCTTTCGACCTTCTCCGGCCACATGACCAACATCTCGGGCATTATGGGCGCGGCGCGGGAAAACTCCCTGGTGCTCCTTGACGAGCTGGGTTCTGGCACGGACCCGGAGGAAGGGAGCGCCATCGCCATGGCTATTCTGGATTATTTTATCGAAAGGAAGGCGCGGCTCATTACCACCACCCATCACGGAATGCTCAAGAACTACGGCTATTCGCGCGAAGGGGTGGAAAACGCGTCGGTGGAATTCGACGGCAGGACGCTTTCCCCCACGTACCGCATTGTCATGGGAGTGCCGGGGGAAAGCCGGGCGCTTGATATAGCGGCCAGGAACGGGCTGCCCCCTTCCGTCACGGAAAAGGCCCGGGGCTATCTTTCAGGCGGACGCTCCGACGTGTCGGCGCTCATACGTTCGCTCAGGGAGAAACACATCGAGCTTGACAGAAGCGCACGGGAAAGCAGGGCGGAGGAATTGCGGCTCGGGGAAGAACGGCGGCGGGCGGATCTGAGGGAACTGTCGCTCAGGGAGAAGGAGGCCGAACTCAGGGCCGGCGCCGCGGGGAGGCTGCGGGATCTTCTTGATGAAAGCAGGAAGACGCTTGAGAACCTTGTCCGCGAGGTGAGGGAGGGGGAGCTTACCAGGGAAAAAACGGTCAGGGTCAAGGAATTTCTCCGCGGCCTTGAACAATCCGTCGAGGCCGAAGACGCCGTTCTTGACGCGGAGGAAAAGATCCTTGCCGAAGAAAGACGGCGCGGGCAAAACGCCGAAGGCGCGCCCGGCGGAACCTGTCCCGGCGGCCTTCCGGCCTTTGCCCCCGGCGCGCGGGTTCTCGCGGGCCCTTCGCGCAGGAAGGGGATCATCACAAGGCAGGACAAAAAGAGGCCGGGGGAGGCCGGGGAAAAACGCTGGATCGTGGAAGTCGGTTCCCTTAAAATGAGGTTTGCCGAAAGCGATCTCCTCCTCCTTCCGGGCGAGGCGCCGAAGAAGTCCCCGCCCCCAGTCGCGGGATGGGCCGCCGACGTGGTTTCTCCTCCCGCCGTTGGGGAACTTGGCATACGCGGCATGCGGCTTGACGAGGCGCTTGAGGCGCTGAGGAAACAGATAGACGCCGCGATCCTTTCGGGTCTCGGCCGGTTTGCCGTGATACACGGCAAGGGTGGCGGCATCCTCATGAAGGGTGTCCATGAATGCCTTGCCGGGGACCCCCGCGTGGCGGATTACTATTTTTCCCGGCCCGAACTCGGCGGCTTCGGCAGAACGGAAGTCATTTTGAAGTGAAAGCGCGCAAAACCGCGCCGGCAGGCAGGCCGCATCCGGGAAAGGCCCCTATAAATCTTCCAGAGGATCGTCGCCGTTCATGAGTTCGGGAATTGTGTAGACCAGCGTCCCCGATTTGCGGACGCGCAGTTCGGCGAACCCTTTGGAAACCATGGCGTCAAGATCCCGTTTTGCCTCTTCCAGGGGAATGTCCGCTTCAAGGGCCACGTCGGCGGCGGAAAGCGTGCCGCCCTTGTCCTTTGCCAGTTTGAGGATGATCCTTTCAACGCTTTCCTTTTTCCCGATTATGCGCGCCTGTCCGTCGCTGGCGTAACGCCAGCTTTGCCGTCCTCCGTCCCTGCCGTTCATGTCCCCGTAAATGGCGTTCCTGATGTTGGCCTCCCGGACCTGGCCCGAAAGCGTGAAGAAGTCGTAGATGGACCCGATACCGCAAAGCCCGGCGGTGCATGTCCAGAGTATTCCCGTGGGAATTTTCCCCAGGTAATAACGGTGAAAGCCAAGCGCGCCGAAACCGGAAAGAAA
>JAISEB010000306.1 GCA_031264395.1 Treponema sp.
CCGCCGCCGGTTAATCTTCAGCAAGGACTATCCGGTAAATACCCCCCCCCCCCCCCCCATTTTTGGTTCGGTTTCACGAAGCCGGGTAACAGGAGACAAAGGAGCGCCAATGGTTACTGTTGCGCCGGCGGCTTTGCCGGCCGCATAATTGCCGGGGATAAGTATTGCCGATTCGCCAAAAGATATTAGAAAACGGGTATAGATATTGACCAGCCCCATTCCTCCGATGTCAAGGCGTACGTTTCCCCCGTCAATACATTCCCTTGTTTCCCGTATCTCCCGTTCAATCCGTTCTTTCTTTTCATTGGTAAAGCCCCGTCCGTTATCCTTTACCTCAATATACCAGCGTCCGCCGTCAATCCAGCCCAATACCGATATGCGCATAACGGCCGGAGCGTCCGGGTATCCGTGATTAATGGAATTTTCAACAAGCTGCTGCACTACGATTTTGGGGATCATCTGTTCCATCACCTCATCGGCGATATCAATGGTATATTCAAATTTGGCGCGGTATCTGGTTTTTAGTAAATAGAGATAATCTTTGAGGTATTCGATCTCTTCCCGAATCGTTACCAGACGCCGGGAAGTACCCGCAGCATAACGGAGCATGCCGGCTAATTTTTCGCAGATCTCACAGATCGTCTCGTCGCCGGAAATAACGCCCCGGTGGGAAACAACGTTCAGTACATTGTACAAAAAATGGGGATTAACCTGGGCCTGCAGGGCGTCAAACTGCGTCTGAAGGTGCAGCAGGTTCATCTGTTTTTCCTGCTGAATGGCAAGATTGAGCCGTTTCAGAAACTGATTGTAGCTTTGATACAGTTTGGTAAATTCATCCGGGGGATTATTGACCGGGGTAAATTCGGCGATATTGTCCAGGGTGGTATGCTCCATATTGGCGATAAACTGGCGGATGGGCGCGGTTACCCTGTTGGACAGGGCCCAGATCGAAACAAGGGATGCTATTCCCATGAGCAGGGCCATGACTGTGGTCAGCAGGGTGATGTCCCGTATGGCCCGTTTGATTCCTTCGTTACCCAGCATGACAATGGTCCAGGTATTGGTATAGACGGAATAAGACGAGGCGCTTATAGTACCGCCTATCCTGCCCAGATCCGGTTTTTCCTTTCCTTCGGCGAGCAGTTTCGTCAAAGCCGTGTTTTCATCATCTTCAAGCTGGGAATAAAAAATTTCCCCCCTGTTATTAATTACGGCGACCCGAAGCGCGTCGTCATGCAATTGGTAAATATTTTCCAATACGGTATAGGGTTTCTGTACCTCAATATAGCTGTTGATATTATTCCCCATGACCAGGCGAATAATACTGAAAACCCTCTGCGGCCTTCTTGGATTCCAGGGGTCTGAAAAAGGCGGCAGCAATACCGGTTTCCCCAGGGCGGCGTTTATCAGTGAAATATTCGGATATTGCCATATATCCGCCGAGCCGTCAGGGATAGTATATACACGGTAATTGCTTGAAAGAATATCTCCGGCCTCGCTGAAGAAAAGAACGCGGTGAAAGTTTACATTGTTACAATAGGTGGAAAGGCTGATTGAAAGGTTGAGCTTTTCCTGAACGAATGCCTCGGTATTCTGCTCCGTCCGCTCTATCCTGGCAAGGGTGGATATTGAAAACAGGGTCTTGCTGTCCGAAAGCAGAAATTCCGTAATAAAGATCATGGGGCGTACTATTTCATCAAGCTGGTGAGCCATATTTCTGGAAAGGCTGTCAATATGCTGATATGAAGTTTTTTCCAGATACCGGAGGTTATAAATTTCAAAGATTATAGACATACAAACAATAATGACAATGGTGAACACAGAATAGGTAAGAACAAGCCGTGTCCTGAAGCGCATACCGCCTTCTCCATCGGTTTATTATAAAACGGAATATTGCGCTTGTATAGAAAAAAATAACGGCAAAAATAATTATGCTTGATATTCCATCATAATTGTTGTATTCTCCATGCCTGGTTTTCCAGCATTGTGTATATTTATAATCAGGAGGGAATCCATGAAGTACCTTTCATTATGTGCCGGAGGGCTCAAGGTTTCGTCCCTTTGCCTGGGTACGGTATCCTTTGGAACCGCGGTCAGGCGGGAAGACGCCTTTGCCCAGATGGATCTTTTTTACGGGAAAGGCGGGAATTTTTTCGATACTGCCCGTGTCTACGCCGACTGGCTTCCCGGCGGTCACGGGGCCAGTGAGAAAACTCTGGGGGCCTGGATCAGGGAACGGAAAATCCGGGACAAGGTAATTATCGCTACCAAGGGCGCTCACCCGGATCTCCAGGCCATGCACATTCCCCGGATGAGCGCGGCGGAAATGCGTTCCGATCTTGAGGAAAGCCTTAGGGCGCTAGAGACCAGTTATATTGACCTCTATTTCCTCCACCGGGACGATGTTTCCCGGCCCGTGGAAGCAATTCTGGAGAATCTTGAAGGTTTCAGGAAAGAGGGGAAGATCCGGCATTATGGCTGTTCCAACTGGAAACTGGCGCGTATGGCAGAGGCCGAAGAATCCGCCGCCCGCCTGGGTTTTGAGGGCTTTGTCTGCGATCAGATCCGTTTTGGCCTGGGTGATATTACCTGGGAAGGGGCGGGAGACAAAACCACTGTGCCTATGGACAGCGGCATTTTCGCCTGGCATGAAAAGACCGGCAAGGCGGCCATGGCCTATACTTCCTCGTGCAACGGCTATTTTTCCAAAAAACTTGACAACAAGCCTGTTCCCCCTGAGCATGAGGCTGTTTACGGCAACGCCCCCAATCAAAAACTCCTGGAAAAGCTCAAAACCTGGGAAAAGGAATTGGGCGTTCCGGCGGCGGTTCTGGTTTCTGCCTATGTAGCGGCCCAGGCCTTTCCCGCCGCGCCCATTTCATCTGTTTCGTCTCTGAAGCAATTGAACGAACTTATCCAGGCCGCCGATTTTGATTTTCCTGCCGATATGCTCAAAGAGATCAGGGCTGTCAAAAAATTCGTTGTTTGAAGACAGGCGGAAAAATACTGCTGGATATTCCCCCAACAATAATTATATTCTCCATGGCTGATTTTTGATTCCCATTTATTATGTATGCAACATATTTTTAGGAGGACTTATGAAACATATTCTAAAGACGGCTATTGGCCTGCTGCTGGCTGCGGTGTTCTGTATGACAGCCTGCAAAGGCAAAGATAGCGGTTCAGTTTCGGGCGGCAAGCCCGCCGAAATACCGGTAGTTAAATTGCTTGTTGACAAAGATAGTCCTTTTGCCGGTGCGCAGAAGGTTATTGACACGATTGAAACAAAGCTGGGCATCAAAACCGAGGTGGAAATTCGCGCGGGCGGCGTAGAGGGGGATAACATCATGAAGACCCGTCTGGCTACCGGCGATATGGCAGATGTTTTTTGGTATAACACCGGCTCCAAGTTACAGGATCTTAACCCGGAAAGAAATGTGTATGATATTACCGATGAACCGTTTGCCGCAAATCTCAGTGATGCTTTCAAAACAGCCGCTTCGTCTAACGGCCGGCTCTATGCCGTACCCAAGAATTCAACTATGGCCGGGGCTATTCTCTACAACAGGAAAGTGTATCAGCAGCTTGGCCTTTCGGTCCCCCACACCTGGAAAGATTTTCTTGCCAACTGCGATAAAATCCAGGCTGCGGGGAAAACCGCCCTTATCGGCGGATTTAAGGATACCTGGACATCCCAGTTAATAATCCTGGGCGATGAGTACAACGTAAAATCCCTTATGCCGAATTTCCCCGCGGAATATACCGTAAACAAGGCCAAGTATGCAAATACCCCTGTGGCCCGGCGGGGTTTTGAAAAAATTGAGGAAACCCGCAAGTATTTGAACAGGGATTATCTTGCCGCCACTTACGACGTTGCACTGGAAATGTTGGTAAACGGGGAGGGCGCCCACTGGCCCATGCTGACCCAGGCGCTTACTTCCATTTACACCCTGTACCCGGACAAGATCGATGACATCGGCGTATTCGGCATTCCCGGTGATGATTCCAATAACCACGGTTTAACGGTTTGGGTATCCGACGGCCTGTATATTTACAAGAACACCCCCAATTTGGATGCGGCAAAAAAGTGGGTGGAATTTTATATTTCCCAGGAAGGCATAAGTATTTTCGGCTCTATGGAAAAACCCAATGGGCCGTATGCCATTAAGGGCATCAACCTGCCCGATGATTCTTACACCGGTGTAAAAGAAATGCAGACTTATTTCGATACCGGGAAAGTAGATGTTGCTTTGGAATTTGAGAGTCCGGTCAAAGGGCCCAATCTGGAGCAGATCTGCATTGAGGTAGCGTCGGGTAATACGTCCCCAACTGCGGCGGCGGCAGCTTATGATGCTGACGTGCAGAAACAGGCGGTTCAGCTTAATCTGCCCGGCTGGTAGACGGCTGTCCGCCTACGACGGACAGCTTGGAGTTTTGCCGCAAGGCAAAACTCCACGGAATATATAATCGGAGAGCAGGTATGATGAAAAGCAAAATTTACAATGTATGGTTTATCGCCCCGCTTTTGCTTGTCTTTACCGTTCTTTTTATCATACCTACGGTTATTTCTTTCTTTTTCAGCATGACTATATGGACATTGACGGATTTCCGTTTTGTGGGTTTGTCCAATTTCAAAACATTTTTTGCCGAATATTCCCTGCGTATCGGCGTGAAAAACACCCTTATTTACGCCACCCTGACCTGTGCGTTCAAGGCGGTATTCGGCCTGGGCCTTGCGGTGCTGTTGACTTCCCGGATTAAAACAAAACACATTATCCGGTCAATTGTTTTTTTTCCGCACCTGGTGAGCACTATCGCGGTGGGCATTACTTTTAGCGCCCTGATGTATCCGACCAAAGGTTTATTCAATTCGATCCTTGCTTTTTTTAACATTACAGGGCCTGACTGGTTAGGCGATACGTCAATAGCGCTTTTTTCGGTTATCATGACCGACGTATGGAAAGGCGTCGGCGTAGCCACGGTGATCTATATTGCCGGCCTTATGGCAATCCCCGAGATCTATTACGAGGCCGGTTCCATTGACGGGGCCGGGGCCTTTAGTAGATTCAGGCATATCACCTTGCCGCTGGTTCGCTCCTCAATGAATTCGGTTATAATACTTGCCTTTATCAGCGGTATCCGCACCTTCGACCTTATCTGGACAATGACCAAGGGCGGGCCGGGCTTTGCCACCGACACACTGGCTTCGATAATATATAAACAATACGCCTACGGATTTTACGGTCTTGCCACCGCCGGAAACGTGGTGATGTTCTTTCTTATCGCCTTCATCGCTTTTCCACTCTACCGCTTTCTCATCAGCCGGGAGGTGGAAATATGAAACGCAGGAACACACAAACGCCGGTGGTTGATATTGCCGCGATGATCTTCGCCGTACTGATATTTATTATTCCGTTTTATTTTATTGTGTTGAACTCCCTGAAGGACCGCCGCGAGGCCGGCCTGATGAATCTGAACTGGCCGGAGGTTCTGCATTTTGAAAATTATCTTGAAGTTATATCGACCCAGAATTACATGATCCTGCGGGCGTTTGTGAACAGCGTGATTATCACCGCCGGAAGTATTGTGCTGCTGATTGTGGTATGTGCCCTGGGCGGTTACATTATGCAGCGTCTTTCTAGCAAATTTATGACCGGGGTTAATTTTTTGATTCTCACAGGACTCATGCTGCCCCCCGCAATCCTCCCGACAATCTGGGTTATGGATCTAATAGGCATTTACCGATCCCTCTTTGGCATGATTCTGGTGGAAGTTGCGTTGAATATCCCTTTTACCACCATGCTTTACCGGGGCTATACCGCTTCCATTCCCCGCGAAATTGAGGAAGCCGCCTATGTTGACGGCTGTAGTTCGCTCCGCCTGTTTGCGCAGATTATTTTTCCCCTGCTCTTGCCGGTTACCGCCACTGTGGTGGTGCTCTCCTCGGTGAATATTTTTAACGATTTCGTGAATCCCCTGTACTTTCTGCCCGGCGGGAAAAACCCTACCGTGCAGTTGACTCTCTACAATTTCATGGGCCGTTACGCGAGTTCCTGGAATTTGCTTTTTGCCGATGTGGTACTTATCACTATACCGCCGCTTGTGCTGTTTATCTTTTTCAACCGGAAAATTGTTTCCGGCATAACTGCAGGGGCGGTGAAGGGCTAACCGGGCAAGAAAGCGGCAGCTAAAGTTGCCGTTTTCTTGCAGTCACGGGCGGTACGGATAGGTAAAGGCGTATGTTCCCGAGCCAAGCTCCGTTTCCGCGCCGTCTGCGGTTTTTGTAAAGACCTTTCCGCCTATTGTTCCCCCTTCCGAGGCGGGAAGCACAAGGAGGGCGGAACTGTTGTGGGGAACCTTGACCGATACGGTTATGTTCCCGCCCGTAATTTCCCAGCGCACCGAAACGGGGCCGTAGCCTGTTTCAAGGGATGTTTCCGCCCAGCTGATAGCGCCGCCGGGAAGGGGCCGTATGACGCTTCGGGCAAAGGCGGGTTTTTCCGGGTCCGTATCAAGGCCGCCTACCGCGCTGAAAACCCAGTCGGCCACCGCGCCGTAGGCATAGTGGTTAAAGGAATTCATGTCGGGGCTCCACATGGTCCCGTCCGGCTTCAGGCCGTCCCAATGCTCCCATATCGTCGTCGCCCCCTTTGTAACCTGATACAGCCAAGAAGGGAAGTCTTCTTTCAAGAGAAGTTCATACGCCAGATCAAGGCGGCCGTTGTCCGCCAGAACCCTGCACACGAAGGGGGTTCCCACAAAACCCGTTGTCAGGTGATTGCCGTTTTCCGCGATAAGGGAAACGAGCGTTTCAAGCGTCCGGGAGCGGTATTCTTCCGGGGTCAGGCCGAAGAAGAGCGAAAGGATGTGAGCCGTCTGGGTGCGGGCGGCAAGACGGCCGTTGGGGGTAAAGAACTCCTTCCGGTACGCCTCGCCTATATCCTCCCTGAGTTTTCCGTATTTCTTCGCGTCGTCCGCAAAACCCAGGACGCCGGCGGCCTTTGAAACTATTTCCGCGGAATAGGCGTACCAGGCGGTGGCGGTAAGATCGTTCGGCGTGGCGCCGAAGTAACTGCCTTCTTTTGCGTCAAGGGCTACCCAGTCGCCGAAATGAAAACCGGTGTTGAAAAGGAGGCCGTCTTCGGCAACGCCGCGGACATACTCGACCCATTTTTTCATTGAAGGGTACTGCTCTTCAAGTATGTCCCTGTCGCCGTAATAAAGGTACATGGTCCACGGGATCACGGCGGCGGCGTCCGCCCAGGCGGTGGCCCCCGCGTCCTGATGTATCTTCCCGTCTTTTTTGGAAATGTCCTTTAGCACGTCGGGGACCACATGGGGAACCTGGCCGTCGGGAAGCTGGCTTGCCGTCAGATCACGCAGCCATTTTCTGAAGAAAGGAGCGGTTTCCATGAGGAAACACGCCGAACGGGCGAAGATCTGCGCGTCTCCCGTCCAGCCCAGCCTTTCATCCCGCTGGGGGCAGTCGGTGGGAATATCGACAAAATTGTCTTTCATGCTCCAGCGCACGTTGCTGATAAACTGGTTGAGGAGCGGATGTGAACATTCGAACCGGCCGGAAGTATCCATGTCCGAATAAATTGCCGCCGCGGTAAAATCATCGCGGTTAATTTCACCCGGATACTCGTCAACGGCAATGTAGCGGAACCCCTGAAAGGTACAGTACGGCGAATAGGTTTCGGCCGCTCCTCCTTTCAAAATATATTCAATAGTCTGCCGGGCGGCCCGCAGATTTTCGGTATAAAAATTTCCTTCCGCGTCAAGAATTTCCGCGTGCCGTATTTTCACCCTGTCGCCGGCCTTTCCCCGTACCGTAAACCGGACCCAGCCGGAAATATTCTGGCCAAAATCAAGCACCGTCTCTCCCCTGGGAGTTTTTACAAGGGAAAGCGGTTTGAAAAATTCTTTTTCCTTTACCGGAAGGCCGTCGTGGGGTTTTAACATGCCCGTATCGGCGCTTTCGATGTAAACAGGCTTCCAGCCGCTTCCGTTAAAGCCGCCCCTGTTCCAGCCGGGCTGCTCGAGCCGCGCGTCGTATGTTTCGCCGTGGTAAATTTCACTGTAGGTAACGGGAGACGCCGCGAAAGTCCAGCTGTCGTCCGTGACGATGGTCTCCGCCGTGCCGTCGGCATATTTGATTCTGAGCTGCGCGATGACGGCGGTACGCGCGCCAAAGACGTTACGCTTTCCGAGCCAGCCGGCAAGATCGCCTTTGTACCAGCCGGGGCCTACAAGAAAGCCCAGGGCGTTTTCTCCCTTTGCCAGAAGATCCCCGACATCATACGCCGAAAAAAGAATGCGCGATTTATATTCCGTAAAACCCGGCGAAAGGACTTCGTCTCCCGCGCGGCTGCCGTTGCAGAAGGCCGTGTATATTCCCTTGGCGGCGGCGTAGAGCGTTGCCGAAGCGACTTCTTTTGAAAGATTGAATTCCTTTCGTAAAAGAACACCCGAAGAACTCAGGCCGGCGTTTTCGTCTTCGCCGCTGATAAAAACGGCTCCGCCTTTTCCGGTTTTCCAGTCTTCCGGGGAAAGCAGGCTGGTTTCAAACGAAGCGGTTTCGCTCCAGGGGCTTTCTTCGCCATGGTTGTTAAAGATTTTTACCCGCCAGTAATAACGGGAAGACGAAGCAAGGGGAGAGCCTCCCCAGGGCACAAGAACGGACAGGGCGGAAGAGATCTTCCCGCTTTGCCAGAGGGGGGCGCTGAAATCCCCGTTCCCGGAGGCCTCAATGCTGTACGCGGTTTGCAGCACATTCTTTTCGTCACAGTCCAGCTTCCAGCTGAAACGCGGCCGGGCGGTACAAACACCAACGGGATTGATCCGGTATTCACAGCGAAGATTAACGGCTTTAAGCATGCAATGCCTCCTTATAAATAGAACGGGAACAGTATACCCGGTAATGCCTCATAAAACAAATGGATAAAACAGCACAAAAACATAGACACGGCGGGGGCCCGCTACACCGGCGCCTGTCCCCGTTCCTCTATTCTTCCCGTTTCCCTGTCGAAGTAAAAGACCGCCGCTTCCCGGAGGCGGTTTATTTCATAGTAGCGGCCGTGGCTTTCCATGACCACGCCCGGATGCACGGCGCCCCGTACCTTTACTTCGGATTCGTGGTGCTCCTCGAATTTTTCGCGCAGGGTAAAAATCCGCAGGTTAAGCTGTTCCAGTTTTTTTAGAAGTCCGACCTTTTCCGAACCGGCTTCTCCGAGCGCGGCGGGGTTATGTATGGCGTTCTTTATCTTTGCGTCGGCCCGTTTCAGCGCCGCCCTGATTTTTTCAATTTCCGCCTCGGTTACTTCAATCTGATCCTTCAAAAGATAATCCTGCCCAAAGGAAATTTCGGTCCGCAGCCCCTTCGCGCTGCCCAGCTCCTGAACATTCACGCCAAGCCGCGCCCTGCAAACGCCCCCGGCAAGTTTTCCCGTTTCGCCCGACACAAGAAGCATGCCGTTGGTCTTGACGTTGCAGCCGGCGCAGCCCAGCTTTATCTTGATGTCTCCCACGGCAAGGAGGACGGCGGCTTCCGCAAAAGCGGCTTCAATGGTGGTCCGCGCCCGCACCACTCCTTTTCCCGCGCCCTTGATGCCGCCGGCCATGACGGCCCTGCCCCCCGCCGATACCAGCGCCGCTTCGGAAAGCCCGGCAACTAGCACATTGCGCCCCACCACCGAAAAGCCCGGCTCCACCTTTCCGCTTATTTTAATGTCGCCGGGAAAATTGATGTTCCCCGTGGCCTTTCCCGCGTCCCCCTTTATGCTGCGGATCCCGCTTACGCGGAGTTCTTTACCGTTGAAGGAAAGTTCCCCGGCGCGGGCCGCGGAAAGGCGCACGCCTTTTCCTTTGGGGATCTCCTGTATCGAATCGTCATGGCTGATGCTGACGGGAACGGCCCCCGTAACCGGAAGTTCTTTTCCCCTTACGTCGAAACCCGGTCTGCCTTCGGGATCTCCGGGGCTTATTTCCGCTACGGGCGTTCCGGCGGTCACGGAAACAGGTTCCGAATCCGGTTTAAGGCCCCCGGGCCCCAGCCCCGGAAGCAGCCACCTGATCACAGGCGAACCCTTTGCCGCCGGCATTTCCCCGCGCGCAAGAATTCCGCTCCAGCTTCCCTTTTCCCCGGCCGCGCGGCACGCCGCTTTGACGGCTTCTTCGTCCACGCCCTTTGTAACGCCGGCGGCGGCAAACGCCTCAAGCACGGCGGCGGGATTAAGGGGAAGCCCCGCGCCTTCTTCCCGCAGCAGTTCCGCCACGGCCTCCATGGCGTCTTCGGAAACCTCCGTCTTTATCCTTCCGTCGCGGTAGGGGATTACTTCCCCCAGAAAAAAACCCGGACCGCTCTTCATAAGGAGAAGCCCGTCTTCTTCCGCGGTGATCTTCCGGCCGTGCTGGCCCAGGCCCCGGAAGAGCCGCAGTTCGGGATCGTTTCCCGGAAGGCCCGGAATTTCCGCGCCGAAAACATCCGTGCCCGCCTCTCCCTCCGCGGCTCCGGTAAGTTCCGCGGCGATTTCTCCCTTCCGCACCGGGGCAAGGCCCGTCACCTCGGCAATGGGGAGCTCTCCCCTGTAAGCCGTCCGCAGGCGTTCCAGAACGGCCTTTGCCGGCCCCTCTTCAAGGAGCGCCGCCCTGATCTCTATCTCCCTGTCTTTTCCCCTCGCGGGGGCCTTGCCCTCAACAAGCGTGTACCGCAGTTCCAGATCCGGGCCTTCCATAAAAGCCCGGATGCCGGCCTTGAGTTTTTCCGTGTCAAAACCCCGGACGCCCGAATCGCGTATTGCCTGGGAAACCGCCCTCATTTCAAGCGGGAGCGCGCCGGCGACTCCCTTGCGAAGACAGAGGACCGCTTTTACATTGTCCGCGTCAATGTCCACCGCCGCCCGGGCTTCCTGTACTTTAAGAAGGGAAAACGCGTGAATGTCTTCGCCCGACGCGAGCGCCTCGGCGATTGCCTCATCCACCGATTCGGCGGACACAAGGGATTCCTCGCCCGCGCCCGCGGCCTTTGCCGCGTCAAGCACTTCTTTTCCTGCGGGCGGCGGAAAACGGGGATCTCCGGCTTCAAATTTGAAGTAAAACGTAATCCCGTCGGAACCCCGGCCGGCGCTCCAGACCGGCTTTGCGAGGGGAACAATATCCGCCCAGTTTTTGCCTATACGGAGAAAGCCCGAACGCTGCGCGGCTATGAAGTTCTTTTCCCTTATAAGCCCGCCGCCCAAAAGAAAGGCCCCTTCTCCATGGGTTTTGGGGGGAATGGGCCTGTTAAACACATTCCGGCCCGGTTTGCCCGGTTTTGGGGGAGAAACGGTTCCGGCCTTTGCCCCTTTTTCCGCGTATTTTATTTCTGTTACTTCCGCGTCAACTTCCGCCGCTTCCCGTATTTCCCGCCTGTCCCAGGTAATCACCTTTTCTTCTTTTGGGGGAAGGAAGGGAAGGGGAGCGGGTTTTTTGACGACGGTCTCTTTCTTTATTTTTTCGACCCTGATCCGGTACAATTCGGGCGCGGCCGCCGCGGCGAGGGTTTCCTTTTCGAATGCCGCAAGATCGGGGGGAATGGCAAGCGCCTCCCAGGCGACGGTTTCACCTGTAGGCTCTTCCGGCGGCACGCCTTCGTAGAGGGTAAGCCGCATGGGATCTTTGGTCTTTGCCCTGGCGGCCTTCTGTAAAAAAGGCTCCAGCGTCTTGGGAGAAGGCGGCGGCGAAAGGCGGGTTTCGCCGGCAAGTTTGATCACGGCGTCGGCGTCCCACCCCAAGCCTTCCGGATCGGGGGTAAATACCAGAGTTGCCAGGGTTTCTTCAGGATCTATGACGATAGAAGCGTTTCCCTTCGCAATAACCGCCATGACTTCTCCGGATCTTAGGGTTTAAAACCAGCCGACATGGCCCTGGAAAGTTTCAATTTAAGGAAATTGTTTTCTTTCCTGAGTTTTGAAATTTCGTACTGCTGGGACTTGACCGTCTCCACCAGATCTCCCTGGGTAAAGGCTCCCGAATGGAGCAGATCTTCCACATACTCTATACGGTTCTCAAAATCGATTTCCGCTTCAAGGCCCGCTTCCTGAAAAGTTTCCTCGATTGCCTTTTCATCAAGGGTGAAGTTATCCTCGTCGGAATTGAGGATCTTGTCGGCAATGCGGTATATAGCCTGGGAAAGCATGGCCTGGGGCTTGTACAGGAGCACGGGCAGGCGGGAAGCCAGCGCGGTATCCTGAATGGTGTCGCGGTACATGATCCCAAGATGTTCGATCTTGAGCGAAAGGTACTCTTCGCAGGAACGGCGTATCTTCAGCGCTACGTCGGCGTCTTTGGGATCGTCTATCATGTTCATGATAAGCCGGGGCCTGAAACGGTCAAGGCGGACGGTAAAGCGTTCATAGGATTCGCTGTCCAGCTTCTGGATTTCGGGAAGCAGGCGGGGAATGTACAGAAGCTGGGAGCCTCCGCCTTCACGGCGGACCTGTTCAAGATAAACCGCGGCCTTGCTGCCCTTGCCAAAGGAGGTAAACATCAGCCTGAACACGGCGTTTTTCAAAAAAACATAGGCGTTAAGCACCGCGGTTACCGCCGGCGCCGAAACCACTATGCCTTGGCCGGAAAGCAGGAAAAAATCCAGTATAGATTGATGGGTTCCGGCGCCAAGGTCGAGTACCAGAATGTCCGTACCGGCTTCAAGAGCCAAAAAACGCCTTACCAGCGCCTTTAACTGGCTCGCCTTGAGGTTGGCGGTTCCGGGTATTTCCGTATCGCCGGGTATAAAACGGAGGCCCCGCACATCGGTATCCGCGATGACATCGTTGAAATTCGATTTGGTATCGTTGAGGAAGGTCCCAATCCCCAGTTTCGGGGATTGATGCCCCAGCACCAAGTGAAGATTCGAGGCCCCCAGATCAAGGTCGGCCAGCACAACCCGCTGCCCCGACTGCGCGAACGCCACCGCCAGATTCGCCGCGACAAGGGATTTTCCCACTCCGCCCTTGCCGCTTGCCACCGGGATAATACGCATCAAAGGCCCCCTTCTTCCGGTGTCTTGAATCCGGCCGGCGCTCCGGCATCCGCGTCCGCTTCCCGCAGCCTTGCATGCAGCCAAAAAGCGCCGGATGCCGAAAGAATATCCCCCACAAGAAAAAGTCCCAGCGTACCCAGGGTAACCAGCACGGACTGTGGGTTAATAATGACAAGGGCGGCAATATCGTTTCCCGTAAAAAAGCACCAGCCCAGGGACGCGGCAATGGCCGCCGCCTTTCCCGCGATATAAAGGGGAAGATATGCCCGGTATACAGCTACCCGCGCCAGCAGAAACAGGGTTATCAGGAGAAAAAAAGAGTTGGAAACCGCGTAAACCGGCCACGGAAAGGAAAGAGGCGGCGCCAAAAAGACCCCCAGCGCCGTCAGGACAAACAGGCGGATTATCTCGTATACCAAAAGGATCACCCTGAGGGGCCGCGAAACTTCCATAATATGAAAATAAGGCCCAAGCGGCTTCTGATCAAGGGGTTGCGGGACGGTTCTTGCGTGCATCCCGGCACCGGGCGCTTGCTTTTTTCAATGCCGGAATTCCCGCTTGCGAACCAAGCCTTGCGGCGGACACAGGCGTATGGTAGACTTGCCTATCCAACAGCGCGCCGGCGTGGTGGAATGGTAGACACGGCAGACTCAAAATCTGCTGCTCGCGAGAGTGTAAGAGTTCAAGTCTCTTCGCCGGTAATTGTAAGGCTTTATGGGATAAGGAATTAGAGACATGAAACCCCTATTGAATGGAGAGGGGATTCGGAAAA
>JAISEB010000314.1 GCA_031264395.1 Treponema sp.
AATTAAAAATGTTACGCACCTTACCGATCTTATCCCTAGAATTGCTATGCTGTAAAAGCCCGACCCACCGTAGATTATCCATGACGATTGAAGATATGATCATCATGGATAGAAGGCCGGGCTGGATGTGTTTAATTGATACTTTTGTAACCACCGGGTAGGTTCTCCCGGCGTTTAAAGTACCTTATATCTTCCCGGCAAGTTCTTTTTCTGCATCCTCCCGGCTTATAACACCGGTGTTACAGTCAACCATGACCTTGACGTACTTGTCACGCAGCTTGTACATCCGCAGTATCGGTATTGAAACAAGGCCGGCGGCAATGGGAATCCAAAAGTTGATAATCCACAGCTTGTCGGCAAACCCCGTTGCCTGAACCGCGCCTTCACCCTCGACAAAACCGATAAGGCTCAAAGCAAAAGCGGCTGCGGCGGTACTCAGGGCGGCATATAATTTAACCGTAAAAGTTTGAACGGAAAAACTGATACCCGGCGCATTTATCCCCAGTTTGTAATTACCGTACTCAACACAGTCGGGGGTAAAAAAGAATATCAGACTGTTGATAAACGCCGAAGCCAGAGATCGCACTATCACCATCGCTAAATAGGCGGGCATACTACGGTAACCCACAAAAAAAGCGATCGCACTGATAATCAAATACGCGATGATACTCCAAAAGTACAGGGTAAATTTGTCAAACCTTTTGGTTAAAGCGGGGACAAAACCGGAAACAAGCATCAGCGGCACAATGTTGAGAAGTGTTAACAGCATGATATAGGCTTCATTACCCAGGTTATAGCGCATAACGTACATACCCAGTCCACTGTCGATAGCAAGGCCGCGCCAAATAATAACCGCGCCGTAAAAAATAAGGAGGTACTTGTTCCCTACAAGATACCGCAGGATTTCAAGAAAACCTATTTCCTTCTCTCCGGCGGCGGGGGCAATCCGTTCTTTACCCACAAAACAAATAGGAATCATCGTAATCAATCCGATGATAGAAAGTACCACCGTTGTGGGAAGCCAACCCCCCAGCGTCTTCCTGACAGCCCCTATCATAACGCTCACCAGGATCACCGCGAATACCCCCAGGACCCTCCCTATGGAGATAAAAACCGTCCGTTCCTGGGGATTGGCAGTAATAGTGGTCACCAGGCCAAAAATCGGCACATCGCAAATGGTGTATGCTATATCCCAGAGTATATAACCAGAAGCCGCCCAAAATATCTTTAAGCCCAGGGACATATCCGGCTGTATGGCAAACAGGAAAATGGTAGCCGCTGGAATCGCCACAAAGGAGATCCGCAGCCAGGGCAGGAATTTCCCTTTTTTGAACCTGACGCGATCCACAATGCCGCCGAATAAGGGATCATTCACCGCGTCCCATATTTTAACCACCAGGACGATAAGCGCCACAGTGGCCGCCGGAATTCCCATGTCTGTAAAGTAGACGATAAGGAAACTGAGAACGAGCATATAAAAAATATTTTGCCCCAGGAAATAAAGCCCGTAGGAAACCCGTTCTTTTAAACCGCTGCTAAAATTATTTTTAGCCATGAATGTCTTCTCCTTCGCCGTTCATCGCGGCAATTAAGCTGTGTAATTGTTCTATGGTAATGCCGCCTTTGCCGCCGCTCCACATCCGGCTCGTGGCGACTAATGACCGCATTTTAATGCTGCTTAAAAGTGCGCTGATATCCATACCCAATTCTTTTCCGCCGTTCATTCCGGTAGACATCATGTGTACCAACCGCGCCGCAGCCGGCTCGTCTTTTATATCCGCGATGGTTGAATCCAGGGTGTAGCATTTCTTTGCCACGGCGCTTGACGTAACATGGACACCCGCGCTCAGTGCGATCTCCGCCGACGATTTCCCAATGAGTATATCAAAATCCCCGCTTTCCACGCGCCAGTCGTTTATGTCCGTATCGTAAAACGCGAAGGCCCGTTTCCCCAGGGTAAACTCAACCTGTGTTTCCTCCCCCGGTTCCAGATCAATTTTCTCAAATCCCTTCAATTCCTTAACAGGCCGGATAACATCGGCCTCAACATCCCGCACATATAATTGGACAATCTCTTTCCCCGCCCTTGTGCCTGAATTCTTGACCGCAACGCACACTTTCAGTTCTTCGGTGTCCGTCATTTCTGTTTTATCAAGGCGTAGACCGGAATATTCAAAGGTCGTGTAGGAAAGCCCGTGACCGAAGGGGAAAAGGGGCTTTACACCGGTTTTGTCGTAGTAACGGTAGCCCACGAAAAGGCCCTCCCGGTACTCAACCTGTTTGCTGTCGCCGGGGAAATTTATGAAGCAGGGTGTATCGCTGAGCTTTTGGGGAAAAGTTTCCGCAAGTTTGCCGGAAGGGTTGCAGTCCCCAAACAGAATATCCGTAGCCGCGCCGGCCATAGCCTGCCCGCCCAGGTACGCCTCAAAAATCCCCTTGACCTCGTTGACCCAAGGCATTTCTACCGCCGAGCCGTTGATCAAAACCACTACAACGTTCTTTTGAACTTTGGTGATCTCCGTAATAAGATGATTCTGATTCTCCGGCAGGCCCAGGGACTTGCGGTCTGTCCCTTCGGCATCGTCCTTGTCCGGCAGTCCGGCAAAAATAACGCATACACCGGCACTTGCCGCGGTTTTTTTCGCCTCTTCAAGCAGGGCAGTGTTTGCCGTGTCATCATTCAACGAGTAGCCTTCGGCGTACTTCAATTCCGCATCACCCGCCACCTTTGCAATCTCATCATACGGAATATCGATCCGCGTAGCGTTAATATGCGAACTGCCCACCCCCTGAAAACGGGGCGTTTTGGCGAAGGCTCCGATAACGGCAATAACACCCTTCCGCTCCAGCGGCAGAATACCGCCTTCGTTTTTGAGCAAAACCATGCTTTCCCGGGCAACTTCTCTCGCCAGGGCATGATGGGCGGCTTTGTCGTAGGCCACGTTCGTCTTTCTGCCTTCCACGGATTTGAACACAATATTCAGTATTCGCAACACAGCCCTGTCGAGGACTTCTTCCAAAAGTCCGTCGTTTTTCACGGCCTGTATGATCGCGTCTGTTCCGATTCCCGCGCTGGTTGGCATTTCCAGGTCCAGGCCCGCTGCCAGGCCCTTGTCGCGTTCGCTTACTCCGAACCAGTCGGAAACGATAAAGCCCTCAAAACCCCATTCGTCCCGTAAAATGTCCGTCAGCAGTTTTTTATTTTGGGAGCAGAATTCACCGTTAAGCCTGGGGTATGACGCCATCACCGTCCAGGGCCGCCCCTCTATGATCGCCCCCTCAAAACTCGCCAGATATATTTCCCTCAGGGTCCGTTCATCAAGTACTACATTGATGGTAAACCGTTTTGTTTCCTGATTGTTCACCGCAAAATGCTTGAGCGATGCGCCGACCCCCCGGCTTTGCACACCCTGTATATGCTTCGCGGCAAGCTGCGACGAAAGATACGGGTCTTCAGAAAAATATTCAAAATTTCTGCCGCACAAAGGCGAGCGTTTAATGTTCGCGCCGGGGCCCAGAATTATTTGCACATTCTCCGCCTGACATTCTTCCCCAATGGCGGTTCCAGTTTTATACAACAGATCCCGGTTCCATGAGGCCGCCAACCCCGCCGCCGAGGGGAAGCAGGTAGCCTTTTCACTTTCATTGATGCCCAAATGGTCGGCGGACACGCTTTGTTTCCGTAAGCCATGCGGTCCGTCGGTAAGAGTCATTACGGGGATACCCAGATCCGGCAATGCCAGGGTCTCCCAAAAGCCCCCGCCGCAGCAGAGGCCCGCCTTTTGTTCGAGGGTCATGTTTTTTAACAGAGTCTTTGTATCCATAGTATTCTTCCCCTGCTTAACAAAAATGCCCGGCTGTTCAAAGGAGGTACAAACAGCCGGGCGGCTTGAGATTTTTTTTAGAACATCCACATGACCGACAGGCAGATGTTGTGCTTGTAGATAGCCTCGC
>JAISEB010000067.1 GCA_031264395.1 Treponema sp.
GGCGGAAAGGCCGTTCCCTTTACGCGGAACACCCTTCAAATTCACGTGATATGCCCCGGCTCCCCCCACGGAAAGCTCTGGCATTACGGCGACAGTCCCGGAAATCTTGGCGGAACAACCCGGACCCTCGACGGGGCGGACGGGGAAGTTCCCCTTGAAAACGGCCTCTTGAGCGAATCGGGTTACGCGGTCCTTGACGACGGCGCGTCCATGATACTCCGCGAAGACGGCTGGGTCGAAAGCCGGAGAGGCGGCATAACCGATCTGTACTTCTTTGCCTACGCCCATGATTACCGCCGCTGCCTCAAGGATTTCCAGTACCTTGCGGGCCCCGTCCCGCTCCTTCCCCGTTACGCGCTGGGAAACTGGTGGAGCCGCTACTACCGGTACACGGAGGAAAGCTACAGGGCCCTCATGAAGCGTTTCCAGGCCGGACACATTCCCTTTTCCGTGGCGGTCATAGACATGGACTGGCACCTTGTGGACGACGTTCCCCCCGAATACGGCAGCGGCTGGACAGGCTACACCTGGAACCGGAAATTGTTCCCCGATCCGCGGCGCTTCCTCGCCTGGCTTCACGGGCAGGGCCTGTGCGTCACGCTTAACGTGCACCCCGCCGACGGGATACGGGCCTTTGAGGATCCGTACCCCGGCATGGCGAAGGCGATGGGCGTCGGCAAGGGGGAGCCGGTTCTTTTCGACTGCGCCGATCCCCGGTTCCTCAAGGCGTATTTTGAGCTTGTGCATCACCCCATGGAAGACGGCGGCGTTGACTTCTGGTGGATAGACTGGCAGCAGGGCGGCGTGACGAAGATCCCCGGACTTGATCCGCTGTGGATGCTCAACCACTATCACTACCTGGACTCATCCCGGCGGGGCGGGCGGCCGCTTGTGTTTTCGCGTTACGCGGGGCCGGGCAGCCACCGTTACCCCATAGGCTTTTCGGGGGACACGATCATTACGTGGGAATCCCTCGACTTCCAGCCCCGGTTCACCGCGTCCGCGTCAAACATGGCCTACGGCTGGTGGAGCCACGACATAGGCGGCCACATGAAAGGGTACCGCGATGACGAACTCACCGCGCGCTGGGTGCAGCTTGGCGTCTTTTCCCCTGTCAACCGGCTTCACAGCAGCAACAACGCGTTCTCTTCCAAAGAACCCTGGACATATTCACAGCCGGCGGCGGGGATCATAGCGGAGTACCTCCGCCTCCGCCACCGTCTTGTTCCGTATCTTTACGCGATGAACCGCCGCGCCGCCTTTGAAGGGGAACCGCTTGTCCAGCCCATGTACTACGCAGAGCCGGAGCAGGAAGAAGCGTACCGGGTTCCCAACGAATACTATTTCGGAACCGCCCTCCTCTGCTGTCCAATCACGAAACCTGCCGACAGGGAAGCGGGGGCGGCCCCCTTCAGGGCATGGCTTCCGCCGGGCCTCTGGTTCGATTTTTTTAACGGGCGTTCATATTCGGGGGGAAGGCGCCTTACGCTCTGGCGCTCTCTTGAACACATGCCCGTACTCGCCAAGTCGGGCGCCGTTATCCCCCTGGCGATGCTCCCGGAATCACCCGCGGAAGGCGCGGCGCTCAATTCAACGGAAAATCCCGAGGCGCTTGAGGTCCTCGTCTTTGCCGGGGCCGACGGCGGCTTTCACCTGTGGGAAGACGACGGATCGGCGGAAGCGGAAAACTGGACGGACACGTTTCTGGAATTAAAATGGAACGAAGGGCGCTTTACCATTTACCCGGCGGTTTCCCGGCCGGGCGGAAGAGCCTCGGGCATACCGGCGGAGCGGCGATGGCGTCTTGAGTTCCGGGGCTTTGAAAATACCGCCGTCAAGGTAAACGGCGAAACGGCGGAGGCGTCGTACGACGGCGAGGCCGCCTCTCTTACGGTGGAAATTCCCCGCCTTAAGACAGGTGAAAGGCTTGACATCCTGTTCGGCAAGACCGGATGCGCAAAGAACGACACCCGCGCCGGCATACGCCGTTTTCTGATGCGCGCCCAGATCGACTACGGACTTAAGGAACAGGTAACGCGCGTCGTTGAGGAGGCCGCGTGCGAAGCGGCGGCAATCGCGTCGCTGGCGGCACTGGGCCTTTCGGAACCGGTATTCGGCGTCCTTACCGAGCTGCTTGCCGCCAATCCGTCATGAAGGGAACGGCAACTAAAGTTGCTTTTGGAAACTTCAGTTTTTAGAAGTCCCTTGAAGAAAGAAGATCCGCGAAGAGGGCGTCCGTGAAGCGCGCAAGATCCGAAGGGGCAATGAGGATCTGTACGCCCCGCATTCCCGCGCTGACGGCGATGTACGGAAACAGTTCCGCCGTTTCATCGATGAACGTGGGGAACTTTTTTTTCATTCCTATGGGAGAACAGCCGCCCCGTATGTAGCCTGTAAGCGGTTCAAGATCCTTCACGGGGATGAGGCGGACGCTTTTTTCTCCCGCCAGGGCTGCCGCTTTTTTCTGGTCAAGCTCACCGTCCGCGGGAACACAGCACACCAGCGGGGCGGAAGACGGGCCTTTAAGAACAAGGGTTTTGAAAACCTGTCCGGGGGGAAGGCCAAGCATGCGCGCGGCCCTCTCCGCGCCAAGATCCGAAGAATCCGGGGGATATTCCCTTGACTCATACCGTATGCCGGCGGCGTCAAGGAGCCGCTGGGCGTTGGTCTTTCCCATGCCCTTCCCCCCGCGTAACCGTTACTTCCATTACCCGGTGCCTGAATACCTTTGCCACCGTGACGCGAAGATCCCCGGAGGCAAAACTGTCCCCAGCGCGGGGCGGGCCCGGCAGGGATTCTATTACCCAGCTTCCCACCGTCGTGTTCCACTTCCCTTCCGCCCCGCGTTCGACATGAAAAAACGCGAAGAAATCCTCAAGGCCCGTTCTGCCCAAAACCCGGTAGCGGTTTTCCCCCACAAGGGCGATCTCCTCGACTACTTCGTCATGTTCATCCCAGATTTCCCCCACAAGTTCCTCGACAATGTCCTCAACGGTAACTATACCCAGCGTACCGCCGAATTCGTCCACCAGGACCGCCATGTGGGATTTTTTCTTCTGGAGGATCTCAAGGAGTTTTGAAATTTTCATCGCCCTGTTGATGTAGAGGACAGGCTTGACGACGGACGCCGCCTGTTCGCCTGATTTCATGACCCGGTGGTGAAAATCCTTCAACAGTATAACCCCGGTAATATTGTCTATGGTGTCCCGGTACACAGGAAGCCGTGAAAAACCGGTTTCCGCGAATTTCCTGTCTATCTCATCCGGCGGGGCGTCAAGGGGAACAGCCATTACATCGATGCGGGGCGTGAAGATCTCGCCGGCGGTGACGTCGTCAAATTCTATCGCCTGGCGTATCATCTCCTCTTCCTGCCTGTTGATCCCCCCTTCCCTGCGCACTTCCCCGACAAAGGTAAGCAGCTCATCCTCCGTCACGGGCGCTCCGCCTTTAACCCTGAAAAGCCTTACGATACATTTCTTCCAGCGGCTTACAAGAAAATTGACGGGAGTAAGAACGAATATCAAAAGGCGGAGAAAGGGGGCGGTCATCATGGCGGCATGCTCGGGCGCTTCCTTCGCGAGGGTTTTAGGCGAAATTTCCCCGGCGACAAGGATCAGCACGGTCATCACAACGGTGGCAACGCTTACCCCGGCGTTTCCCAGGAAACCGACAAACAGCATGGTCGCCAGGGCCGAGGCCGCGATATTGACGACGTTGTTTCCGATAAGAACGGTTGAAAGGAGCCTGTCGTATTTTTCAAGGAGCCTTAAGGCAAGGGCGGCCCTCCTGTTCTTTACGGCAAGATTCTTGAGCCGTATGCGGCTCGCCGCGGAAAAACCGGTTTCCGACGCGGAGAAAAAAGCGGAAAGGAAGAGGAGCAGCACAAGGGTTATGATTATCCCCGCCGTATGGTAATCCATGCCGTAACAGTATACCCCCTTTCGTTCATAAAAAAAAGGCGGCGGAGCATGCGTTTGACACTGGTACCCCCATAACGTATCATGAAGCTGAATGTGCGCGCCGGAATACGGAGGTTTACCATGGGGAAAACAGTACCGGTTTTTTTCTTTGCCGTCCTGTCTGCCGCCGGGCTTTTTGCCCAGGTTCAGGATTTACAAGACGCCTTGAACAACAGGCTGGTATCGTTAAGCGCCAACGGCAATGGAGGAAGTTCCGGAGCCTCCGTTACGGGTTTTCTTCAGAATGCAACTTCCGGAACCCTGCGGATTAATACGGTGATACGGAACGGGCTTTACCTGAGAAACAAAGGCGCGGGCCAAAACATGGCGGCAACCGGCGTTTACCTTGAAAGCGGCGAATACTACTTCGACGGAGAGAACGGTTTTATTGAACTGGCGGCGCAGGCAAGAACGCCCGTAATGTTTATCGCGTTTTGCGCCGACTTTCAAAAGGAAAATCCTTCCCCGGATGAAAGCTTCAGCCTCGAGGCTATGCCCGGCGGCATCAGGGCAATAGTTTCAAAGATCAGCCGTTACATGGCCGATCATCCCGATGACGACGCGGTTACCGCGGCGCAGATCGCCCTGTGGATTTCCCAGGGTGAAACGGCGGCGTCAATAAGCGGGAAATTCGCTTTTCAGCCTGAAGACGAGGCTTTAGCCGGGGTAATAGCGGGATATTGACCGCTTTCAGGATGCCCCGTCAACAGTTCCCAGATTCCATCCCCCCGGCCGTCTTTGGGAAGGCCGCGGTATTCCTTGAGAATCCTGATCGCATCCCCCCGTGAATAGTACCGCTGCAGGGAACGGGAATCGTCCGGCGTGTTTGGCAGCCTCGCTTCCTGGTATTGGCTGCGGTATTTTCCGGGAGTCGTTCCGGTATTTCGCATAAATGTTTTTGTAAGATAGCGGGGGTCCGAAAAGCCGGATTCCAGGCAGATGTCAAGGATCGTCCTGTTGTTGTACCGTAAAAGCTTGCAGGCATGGCTGAACCGTACCATGGTGACGTAATTCTGAAAGGTCTGGTTCAGGTTGTTCTTCACAAAATGCGAAAGATAGTGCAGCGAAAGCCCTTCCTTTTTTGCGATATCGGAAAGACATATCTTGCGGGTGTAATTGTCATCCACATACTTCAGTATACGGTTAAGCCTTTCTACGCGTTTCATAGCCGCCCTGTATTCTTCCCTGCCTATGCGGTGGGAAGGCAGCTTTTCCAGCCAGCAGTACAAGAGCACATTCAAGAGGCCGGAACAGAGGATCTCGTAATTGGAAGCGCTGCTCATATAGTATATGGCAAGTTCAACGATAAGCCGCCGAAGCTCCCCGCGTTGCGTTTTAGGGATATATTCGAAGGGAAGAACAGTGTCAAAATGAATATTTTCAAGAGACGGAATGTCCCTGAACAAATCCGGCGAAACCTGTATGCACAATATGCACGCCGAACCGTCGCATGTCTTAATCTCATGGGGCTGATTCGGATTGAGCAGCACTATATCGCCGGCAGGGACGGTGCACGACTGGTTTTGACAGACGATCCGGGGACTGCCTTTTATAACAAGGTTTATTTCAAAATCACGGTGCAGATGCGGCGTGCGGTAGACGACATCGATCAGAAAAAGATTGACATGCCTGATCTGCGGATGTTGGACAACTTCGAATTCGTCAACCAAATCCAGCCTCCGTAACATGCGGCCAGGCCCGCGCCAAAAACAACCGGCGCCCGTTCTCCGCAGGGACTGTCATTATACCACGAGAATGAATCTTTTTCCAGAAAATTTTACGCCAGCCCCATAAGCAGCTTCATGGTGTACATTTCAAGCGCTTCAAAGTCCCGGTTTTCAAGGCACTTTTTCTGAAAAGCGTAGTCAAAACGCAGGGCTTTCTCTTCCAGTGCCCTGAATATCTCAAGGCTGTTCCGCAGATGTTTGTAGCTTTCGCCGTCCCTGGTAGTACGCATGGCTTTTACATCAAGACCAACGTACTCGCCCTTTGAACCATAGTTGTTTTCGATAAGCAGCTTTACCTGGTTAAAGGCGCTGCGCAGGTTTTCGGCGCCGAAACTCTTGTCCTGGTCGAATTTTATGCCGTTCTGATCGTTCAAATGGACAGTCCAGAGTTTGCCCATGGCAAGGGCGAAGCCCATTTCACAGGCGGGGTCCAGTCCGGCAAGAACGGCGTGGGCGCTTTCCACGTTGACCCCTACCCGCCCGGGATCTTTCACCGCCGCCGCAAGGCCCAGCGCGTGACCGGCCGTCCCGCAGATACTGCGGTCAACAGGCTCATTGGGCTTGGGTTCTATGGCGATGCGGATACCGCTGTCGTAATCCAGCATGGCGTTAAGAGCTTCAATGAGCTTCTCTGTCGCCCAGACCGGACTTTTGGTTTCGGCGCACAGTGTACCTTCCCGGGCCAGCCACAGGACCAGCATACCGGCACCCAATTCCTTCGCAATATCGATGGAACGGAAAGAACGCCACAGTGCGTATTCCCTGTCTTTTTCCGACGTTGACAGATACCCGCCGTCCGCCGTACGGGGATCCATCCAGAGCCTGGGCGCCACAAATTCCGCGGCAAGGCCGTAGGTATCCAGCAGGGCCTTTACTTTGCGGGCCTCCGCCCTGATTTGATCTTCATTAAGATCGTTGATGCCGGGAACGGCGTCGTCATCGTGAAACTGAACGGCGGAAAATCCCAGTTCGGCAAATTTTTTTATTTTTTCCTCAAGGGGAATTTCCGCTCTGGTAGCGGGACCGTAGGAATCCGCGCCACTGTGTACATTCCAGGGCCCGGCGGAAAATTTAAAACGCGGCATAGCAGCCTCCTTAACCTGTTTTCTTAGAGCCTGTCCAAAACCGGCAAGTTTTAAAACAGGCTTCACTTCTTGTTGAGAATACCCGTAAAAAACCCGGCCCGCATTGACGGATTTGCGGTGTATGTCTGATTAATTTGCTGTTATGATCCGGGGGCCTGAACCGTTTTTGCCAGTAAACCACAAATTAATCTATGATTAATGACAAACCGGTTACTTATTTTTTTCCGAAGCCGGGTTATAATCCGATGTATTAATTGTTATTTTTACAGGAGGCTACTATGAACAAAAAAACAACACGCGCCGTTCTGGCCGCGTTTCTTGCCGCCGCGGTGTTTTGTTTTCCGTTCTGTAAAGGCAGTGAGCAAAAGAAGGACGTGACCCTTGACGTGTGGCACTACCATGAAAGTGACGGCGAAAAGGCAGGCCTACAGAAGGTCGCCGATGAATTCATGGCGGCCAATCCGGGAGTCAGGGTAAACGTCACCTACGTTCCCCGGGACGAGCTTATCAAACAGTATATGATGGGAGCCGTTTCCGGCGAACTGCCCGACATTTCCATGATGGATAACCCCGACATGGCCGCGTATATTGAAATGGGGATCTGCCTCGACGTTACCGACAAATTCAACGCGTGGGAAGAAAAGGACTACTACTACGAAGGGCCCCTTAATTCGTGCAAGAGAAACGGGCGGATCTACGGTCTGCCGCACAATTCAAATTGTCTTGAGCTTTTTTACGATGTGGATCAATTGAGGGAAGCGGGAGTCACTCCCCCGGCTACCTGGGATGAACTGACCGCCGCGTGTGCGGCCCTGAAAAAGGCGTATCCCGATCTTTACCCCCTGGGGTTCAGTTCCAATAACAACGAAGAAGGCACCTTCCAGTTTATCCCCTTCCTCATTTCCTCAGGCGGAAGTGTGGACAATCTTGCCTCCCCTGAATCCGTCAGGGCCGTGGCGTACTGGAAAGATCTGGTGGAAGCGGGTTATGTTCCAAGGGATGTTATCAATTGGGGTCAATCGGAGCTTAACGCCCAGTTTACCTCGGGAAACGTTATCATGCAGGTGAACGGGCCCTGGAACATTTCCATTTTGAGGGCAAACGCCCCCGGTAAAAACTGGAACGTAACGCTCCTTCCCAAAGACAAAAAATACGCGTCCGTACTGGGCGGTGAAAATTTCGCGGTTACCAAGGCATGCGAAGACGCCGATATCGGCTGGGCCTACCTCAGCACCCTGTGCAGCGGCAAAAACTCGGCGGAATACTGCGCCGCCGTTGGAAAATTTTCTCCCCGCAGCGATGGTTCCCAATTCAGCAATGTCTGGGATACCGATCCCATTCTCAAGGTCTTTAACGAAGGCATGCAGTATGCCATGCCCAGGGGGCCCCACCCCCGCTGGAACGAATTCTCCGCCGTGATCAGCAACGCCCTCCAGGAAGTACTGACCGGCGCAAAGACTCCCGAAGCAGCGATGCGCGACGCCCAGCGGGCCGGCGAAGCGGTCATGGCGAACTAGCGGCCGGCCTGCAGCGGGCGTTAGCCTGGAGTTGTGTAGTTATGGAAAAATTTTTCCGGAAACACAGGGCGGAATTAACGGGAGCCGCGTTTGTTTATCCCGCCCTGATTTACATGATCCTTTTAGTTGGATTCCCGATATTGTACAACATTGTAATCAGTTTTCAGAATGTCAGCGTCATGACAATACGGGAAGCCAACTATGATTTTACCGGTCTTGCCAACTATATCGATCTTGTAAAGAACCGCATCCTGCTTAAAACAATGCGGCAGACGTTTGTCTTTACGTTTTTCTGCCTCCTCTTTCAGTTTTCAATAGGACTGTTCCTCGCGCTTTTTTTCAAGCTGAAATTTGTAACGGCAAAACCCATAAGGGGCCTTCTTCTTGTAATCTGGGTTGTTCCCATGACGGTAACGGCGCTGATCTTCAAATTCATGCTTCAGACGGACGGCGGTCTTATCAATATAGCCTTGCAGGCTGTGGGGTTTATCCGCCGGCCGGTCGAGTGGCTTGTAACCGAAAAGATGGCGATGGTCTCCGTGATAATCGCCAACTGCTGGGTCGGCATTCCGTTCAACATGATTCTCCTCCTTGCCGGCCTCAACGGAATTCCCGACGAACTCTACGAAAGCGCGAACATAGACGGCGCGGGACGTTTTACCGGCTTTTTCAGGATTACCCTGCCTCTCTTAAGGCCCGCGATCATGTCCGTGCTTATTTTGGGTGTCATCTACACCTTCAAGGTTTTTGATCTGGTCTATGTCATGACAAGCGGCGGGCCTGTAAACGCGACGGAGCTTCTGTCAACCTATTCGTACCGCCTCTCGTTCAGGGAATACCAGTTCAGCCTGGGGGCAAGCGCCGCCAACGTGCTGTTTGCGTGCCTCATTGCCGTGGCGCTGTGGTATCTTTCGCTTACGTCAAAAGACGAGGTGATGTAACATGAAGAGGAAAAGGACAACTCAGGTTATATTAAACGCCGCCGCCCTCGCGATTGCCGTTTTCATGCTGTTTCCGATAGCGTGGATCATCCTTAATTCATTCAAGGCGGAAACGGAAATATTCGCGAAACCCATAAGGCTCCTGCCCAGGGAATTCCTTACCGTATCGTACACAAAGTACCTTGTTGAAAACAACGTCTTTCGGGGTTTTTTCAACAGTCTTTTCATAGCGTCAGGTTCCCTCATCGTGGGCCTTGCCTTCGCGGTTCCGTCGGCCTACGGCCTTGCCCGTTTCAGGCTGAAAAGCGCGAAAGCCGTACTGATGATGTTTCTTGTTACCCAGATGCTGCCTTCTTCGCTCCTCCTTACGCCCATGTACCTCGTATTCAGCAAAATCGGCATTCTTAACAACTACATCGCGCCTATCCTGGCAGTGGCGACAATAAACATTCCGTTTATCGTGGTGATTACCCGCCCCTTTTTCCTGAATCTGCCCAAAGGGATAGACGACGCGGCGCGGATAGACGGGTGTACCGCCTTCGGCGCTTTTTTCCGCGTAATGCTGCCCATCGCCAAACCCGGCGTTGTTACGTCCGCGGCCCTGGCCTTTATCTTCGGGTGGAATGACCTTGCCTACAGCATGACCTTTAACATCAGGCCGGCCCTGCGTCCCCTTACCGCTATCATCTACAACCTCATGCCAAAGGAAGGGGTAAAGTGGAGCGGCGTTATGGCCCTTGCCACAACGGCCATTTTGCCCATCATAATCATATTCCTGATTCTCCAGGAACACATTGTCGGCGGCCTCACGGCAGGTTCGGTCAAGGAATGACCGCGCCGGCGGATCACAGTTCCGCCGCCCAAATAAAGGACTGAAACATGCAGTTTACCGAAGGCTTATGGCAGGACAAGTGCGGCGTGAAGCTGCACAGGGCGGAAGAACTGTGGCGCTACGAGGCGGAAAAAAACAGAATCCGCTGCCTGGTTCCCACGAAGAAGATAAGGACCCTTCACGATACCACAGGGATGACGTGCCTCCATTTTACGTTTTCGGCGCCACGGGAAGACATGATAACCGTCAAGATAGAACATTTTACGGGTGTTGTTGAACGGGGGCCCCTCTTCAGCCTGAATACGGACAAGGATCTTCGCCCCGAAATCAAGGATGAAGAGGAAACGCTTACCCTCCTGTGCGGCCGGATGAAAGTTGTTATATGGAAAACGGGCCTTTTCAGGTACGGTTTCTTTTTTGACGGCGTGCTTCTGACATCGGGCGGCAGCCGGGGAACGTCCTACGTTACCGGCATTGACTATGAGGCCGACAGGGCAAGCGACTATAACGGAAGGCCCGCGCCAAAAAACCACATGGCCGAAACATACATGCGGGAAGTGTTAAGCCTTGATGTGGGTGAATATATCTACGGCCTCGGGGAACGTTTTGGCCCGCTCGTGAAAAACGGGCAAAGCGTTGACATCTGGAACAGGGACGGAGGATCATGCAGCGATCAGGCGTACAAAAACATTCCCTTTTATCTTTCGGGAAAAAACTACGGCGTTCTTGTGAACACTCCCGCCAGGGTGGAATTTGAAATTGGTTCGGTAAATGTCAGGAACGTCGAATTTTCGGTTGGAGGGGAATGCCTTGAGTATATCGTGACAGGCGCGGAAAATCCCAAATCGGTGCTTTCAAAATACACGGCTTTGACAGGAAGGCCGCCCGTGCCGCCGGCGTGGTCTTTCGGCCTTTGGCTCTCGACAAGCTGGATACCGGATTCAAACGAAAAAATCACCATGGAATTTATAGAAGGCATGGAAGAACGGGGCATTCCGCTCAGCGTGTTTCATTTTGACGCCCGCTGGATGGATGATTTTAACTGCTGCGATTTTATCTGGTCAAAGCGTTTCGGGGACGCGAAGGCCCTCCTTAAAAAAATACACGGCCACGGCGTCAAGGTGTGCGTGTGGATGAATCCCTATGTCAGCCAGGAGTCCGTACTCTTTGACGAGGGAAAAAAGAACGGATATTTTATCAGGAAAAAAAACGGCGACATCTGGCAGACCGATGTCTGGATGAGCGGAATGGCCGTTGTGGATTTTACCAATCCCGCCGCGTGCGCCTGGTACTCAGGCCATCTGGAAAGACTCGTGGACATGGGCGTCGATGTTTTCAAGACTGATTTCGGTGAACGCATTCCCGTCGATGTCGAGTATTGGGACGGATCGGATCCGGAAAAAATGCACAACTACTACCCGTATCTGTATAACGGCGCCGTTTTCCGCATGCTGAAAAAAAAGAAGGGTGAAGACGGGGCCTGCGTATTCGCGCGGTCCGCGACGGCGGGCGCCCAGCAATTCCCGGTACACTGGGGCGGCGACAACGACGCAAGCTATGTTTCCATGGCCGAATCCCTGCGGGGAGGCCTTTCCTTCTGCCAGTCGGGCTTTGGTTTCTGGGCGCACGACATAAGCGGTTTTCAGGGAACCGCCACACCGGATCTGTACAAGAGGTGGGCGGCTTTCGGCCTCCTTTCCACCCACAGCCGGCTGCACGGCCAGGAAAGTTACCGCGTCCCCTGGCTTTTTGACGAGGAAAGTTCCCGCGTGCTTGCCTATTTTACCCGCCTCAAGTGTTCCCTTATGCCTTACCTTTTTTCCCAGGCGGTCTCCGTCCATGAAACCGGCGTTCCCGCCATGCGGGCAATGATGCTTGACTTCTCAGGCGATCCGGCCTGCGGAACCCTGGACAGGCAGTACATGCTGGGTGAAGGACTTCTTGCGGCCCCCGTATTCCGGGAAGACGGCGTCGTGGAATTCTATGTGCCCGGCGGCGGCGTATGGGTAAATTACCTTGACGGTGAACGCTTTGACGGCGGCAGATGGTACCGGCGCCGCTATGACTATTTCGGCCTTCCCCTTCTAGTGAGGCCCGGCGCCGTTATCGCGTCGGGCGGAACGGATACCTCGCCGGTTTACGATTACCAGAGCGGCGTATGCTTCCGTGTTTTCGACATACAGGACCGGACTTCCTCCGAATGTACGGTTTACGACAACCGCGGGGAAAGGCCCCTCAAGGCCGCCGTTTCGCGCAGCGGAAACCGCCTTGAAATTTCCTGCCCCAATGGCGGCGAATGGCAGGTATGGTCATGCCTCTACAAAATACGTTCCGCCGAAGGGGCGGATCTGCGCGAAGCCCCGGAAGGATCGTTCGGGAAAAACTGCGCGGGCGGCATAATCGCCGTACCGCATCCCGGCGCCGCCGTCATACGGCTTGAGATCGAGGCGGAAAGCTGACATGCATTTCTCCTGGGTTAACGAATATGAAACCGCAAGACGCGCGGCGGGCAGCGTCAGAACGCTTGAGAGGATAAACGGCGGGGCCGTTTTCCGCTGCGACGAAGGGATGTTTCTTGTCGACAGTCCCGGCGGCGGTGTCCTTCACCTGATCTATACCTCTGGGGAAAATTTTTCAGGCGTCAAATCATTTGCCGTTGCGGAAGGAGAAAAGGAGCCCCTTGAGATCGCCTGCGGTGAGGATTTCTGTACGTTTCAAGCCGGTTCTTCCGTTCTTGCCGTCCGCAGGGAAGATACGGGTATGTCCTTCCGGGATGGAACCGGAAAAACGGTACTGGAAAGCCCCCCCAACGCATGGTACTGGCAAAAAGATCCCGCGAAGTATACTGCCGGCGCCGCCTTTCGCATACGAGAGGGGGAACATTTCTACGGCATGGGAGAAAAAACTGGATTTCTTGATAAACGCGCTTCCCGTTTCAGGATGTGGAATACGGGACAGACGGTCTATACCCCAGGCGCGGATCCTCTGGGCAAATCTATTCCCTTTCTCATTGCGTACGACGGATATACGGCGTACGGGATCTTTATCGACAAAACCTGCAACATGTACATCGATCTTGGTGAAAAAAATGATGAACTGTTTACCGTTGATGTCGAGGATTCCGAAATGGAGCTGTATTTCTTTGCCGGCCCTTCGATAAAAGATGTTATAAAACGGTACATGAACCTTACCGGAAAAATGGATCTGCCTCCCAAATGGGCGCTGGGCTACCAGCAGTGCCGCTGGAGTTATGGTGATGAAAAACAGGTCATATCGGTTGCGAAAGAATTCAGGAAACGCGGTTTTCCCTGCGACGTAATCTACCTTGATGTTGATTACATGGACGGGTTCAGGGTCTTTACCTGGGATACAAACCGCTTTCCCGATCCCGGGCGGATGATAAAGGAACTTGCCGGCATGGGGTTTCGTACGGTGGTTATCATGGAGACCGGCGTCAAAGTGGAAGGAAGCTACGGCGTTTACACAAGCGGCGTACGTGAAGGGGTGTTCTGTGCGAAGCCGGGCGAGCCGCCTTACCAAACCGACCTCTGGGCGGGAAAGACCGTCTTTCCCGATTTTACCATGGAGAAGACCCGACGCTGGTGGGCCCGTCTGCAGGCCGCGCTTCTGGGCAAGGGAGTCTCGGGCCTTTGGGTGGACATGAACGAGCCGACCGATTTTTCTTCCGAAGCCGAAACCGACTGGACCAGGGCAACCGTACCGGGAGACGTCATGCTGGATCATGACGGACAACCGGGTACTTTTGATCAGTACCACAATGCCTACGGGAACTCTATGTGCCGCGCCGCGTATGAATCCTTCGGCATGCACCGGCCCGGCGAACGGCCCTTCGTGGTGTCGCGGGCGGCGTATGCCGGCATACAGCGTTACGCCTGCGTATGGACAGGTGACAATCACAGCTGGTGGGAACATATCGCCGCGGCCATGCCCATGCTTATGAATCTGGGGTTATCCGGCGTTGCCTTTGCAGGAAGCGATACCGGGGGCTTTCAGGGAAACGCGACGGGAGAACTTTTTGCCCGCTGGATGCAGATGGGGGCCTTTACTCCCTTTTTCAGGGGACATTCGGCCGCCAATACCAAACCCCACGAACCATGGGCATTCGGGAGCGAAGTTGAAGAAATATGCCGGAAATATGTAAAGCTCCGCTACTCCCTTATGCCATATCTGTACAGTGAATTTTACGAGTGTTCCCGGGAAGGACTGCCTGTGATGCGTCCTTTGGTGCTGGAATATCCTGAGGACAGGGAAACCCATGAACTCTGCGACGAGTTCCTCTTTGGCCGGTCTATTCTGGCTGCCCCGGTCTACCGGCCGGCAGTCCGGAGGCGCATCGTATACCTTCCCGGGGGAACATGGTTTGATTTCTGGACGGATCGTCCCGTTGAAGGAGGCGTCCATTTCATTGCGGAAGCGCCCCTTGATACGATGCCCCTTTTTGTCAGGGCCGGCGCCGTCATTCCCATGACCAAAGCGGGGGATCATACCGGCGAACAAAACGGAGAATCCCTTACGCTGGAACTGTACGCCGGCGCGGACGGGGACTACACCCTCTACGAGGATGACGGGGTAAGCAGCCGTTTCCGTGAAGGAATCTATTCCCTCACGGAATTTGTCCTCAGACAGAAAGAACATTCCCTTGAATTTACAATAACTCCCCGCGTCCAAAATTACCAGACAGGCAGAAAAACATACACGCTGCGCATCCACGGCCTTGAAAGCCCGCCACAGGCCATAGAAACGGCGGAACCGCGGCAGAGTCATTTTGACGGGGAACGCCGGATGCTTGTCATGGAATTACCCGACAGTAAACGCCGGACGCGCGTTGAAATGCGCCTGTAACAGAGGAAACATATGAAGGCCATCGTATACCACAGAGCAAATGAATTCTCGCTTGAAGATACCGCAATCCCGGAATGCGGCGATGATCAGGCGCTGATACGGGTCAAATCCTGCGGTATCTGCAAGACCGACGTTCATATACATCAAGGCCACTTCACCTCGCGCTTCCCCCTTGTTCCGGGCCATGAATTTTCAGGCATTGTCGAAAAGACAGGTAAACGGGCCGGAAACCTTGCCGCCGGGGATCGTGTCGTAGCCGACAACGCCTCCCTCTGCGGGGACTGTTATTACTGCCGCCGGGACAAGCCGCTGTACTGCGAGAATTTTCATTCGCTGGGCGTCAATGGTCCCGGCGGCTTTGCCGATTTTGTGGTGGTCGATGCGAACAAGGTTTTCAGGATACCGGACGATCTGGATTTTGACCGTGCCTCGTTTACTGAACCTGTCGCCTGTGCCGTCCATGGAATGGATCGCATCGGCGCGCAATGCGGTGATCAGGCGCTGATATTCGGCGCGGGGCCGGCGGGAATTATTCTGGCCCAGCTTCTCCAGCTTGGCGGGGCTTCGGACGTGCTCCTTGCCGCGCCAACGCTGTTCAAGCTGAAAGCTGCCGAAGAACTGGGAATACGGGAAACCCTGCAGATAAGCCGCGGTGATCATGCGGCCAACGAGAAGTTGATACGGGAACGGTACCCCAAGGGCTTTGATATCGTAATAGACGCCACCGGTGCAGGCGCTGTGGCAGGACAATGTTTCAGGTTCGCCAAAAAAGGGGCCAAAATAATTTTTTACGGTGTCTACAACGAAAGCGAAACCATCGCGATGAATCCGTACCGGATATTCGCCGATGAGTTAACCGTAATTGGTTCCTGTGCGCAGACCCATTGTTTTCCACGGGCGCTGCAGTACCTGACAAAAAACACCGTCCGGGTCGACACCCTGATTTCCCGTCATTACCGGCTGGAAGAATACGCTACCGCCCTGGACACGGTCATTTCCGGAAAAGAAAGCCTCAAGGTTATCATCAATCCCGGTTCCTGCCGGTACAGCAAGTGAGACTAAACCGGACCATCGAATAAAACACAGGATTGACAATACCCGTCTCTTTGGATATGTTTTGTAATCAGTATGGGCTACCGGAGTGACAGGTAGACAGGAAAATCAGACGGCTTGCCATGGAACAGTTTGCCCGCGAAAATAA
>JAISEB010000079.1 GCA_031264395.1 Treponema sp.
ATCCGGACGGCGCCCATGGAAAAATCATCGGCGATAATAATGCCCCCGAAACCCAGGCCGCCCCTGAGCCACCCTTCCATAACCGGCCGGGAAAGGCTGGCGATGCGCTCCCCGTCCACAGCGGGAACAAGCGCGTGCGAAACCATGACGGCCGGAACGCGGCGATCCTTGATGAGCGCGGCAAAGGGAGACGTCATTTCCGCCAGAGCCGCCCTGTCTTTCCCCAGCGCCTGGGAGGCCAGGTGGGGATCGGTTCCGGTGTTGCCGGGGAAATGCTTCAGCGTACAGGAGATCCCCGCCCTTTCCATGCCCCGCATAAAAGCCGCCGAGGCGGCCCCGACAAAGAGGGGATCTTCCCCAAAGGACCTGCCGTCAAGAAAGGAGAGGTTTTCGGCGTCAAGAACTTCCGTGACCGGGGCAAGGTTCACCGTGATCCCAAGCGCCCGTATTTCCGTTCCCGATTTGAAGGCGGCTTCCTCAAGCGCGGCGAGCGCCGCCGCTTCCCCTTCCCTGTCCGCCAGATCCCGCCAGAAGGCGGCGGCCGGAAGCCGCGAGACGCCGGGGCCGAAGCGGTGTACCGGGCCGCCTTCATGATCCACCGCGATGAGGGGGGGAATGCCCGGAACCGCGTTCATCTTTATAAAGGAAGCGCATTCGGCAAGAAACGCCTTTACATCCTCTTTTTCCGCGTTCAGATTGTACCTGAAAAGCACGAGGCCGCCCGCCGGACAATCCTCAAGGAGCCCCTTCATGGCGACTCCGAGGCTGCGGCTGCCGTCCAGACCCGAGAGGATCACCTGCGCGGCAAGGCGCCTGTCGTCAAGGGCGGAGACAATGGCGGCGGCGCGGACGGCGGCATGGTCTTCGTACGGAGACGCCCACGCCCCCGTGACAAACCCCACGGACAACAGGACAACAAAGCATGCGCCAGAGGGAAAAACGGCGGGACGGGGCGGGGCGCTCATTGCGTACAACCCGTCAAGCGGCATTGTGCCCGCCGGAAAGAGGACGGCGCTTTATCAGCCTGAAGGACCAGTACAGCATATTAAGGAAGATGCCCATGAACAGCGTCAAACCCCAGGCGCGGGGATGTTCGGCGGGGTTTATCACGCTGTCGCCTATGTCGCTTAACAGGGGGAACGGTTCGGTAATAAGGTTCCAGCTGTTCCACCTGAGGTAACGGCCAAGGTAGACGCCGAAACTTCCCGCAAAGAGCAGGACCGCCGAAACAAGCGTAACGCACCGGCGCTTCATTGTTTTTTCCAGTATTCTTTCAATGTCCCACAGGCTCAGGAAGCCGAAGAGCAGCCCCGTCCAGGCAAAGGAAAGTATCAAAAGCGTGTCAAACCAGACCGGCATTGACGAACGGGACTTGAGGTGAAAGATGTCGGTCAGTATATACGGCGCGTTCGGAAAGAAAATCAGCCAGAAAAAAAACAAAACGGCAAGGGCGATTTTCGACCTTTGTATCTTCGAATTAACGGCGCTTAACGTGGTAAGGCCCCAGGGGACAAAGGCAAGAAACAAATTCCAGTTAAGAAAAAGAAAGCGCCGGCTGCCCGCATACAGGCACCTGAACACCGAAAAGGAAACGCAGAGCAGCGAGAGGCCCCCCATAAACAGAGCCTCGTTAAAACGTTCCGATTTACCTGGAATCCCCGTCATGAACCTGCCCGCTTTCCCCGTGCCTGTATTTTCCATAAAATGTACTGTAATGTATAGTGGCGGAGCGTGTAATGTCCCTTAACTGGAAAGAGATAAACCTCATTCTTTCGGAACTGGATCTGGAAGGCATGCGGATAGAGAAGGCGGTGCAGAGCGCCTTCGACATAATGGCCCTGCGGCTCTACGGAAGGGGGGCGTCAAAGACCCTGCTCTTCTCCCTTTCGCCCGGCGCCGTGAGGCTCCACGAGACATCGAGGCCCGTTCCCAAAAGCTCAAGCCCCCTGCGTTTCGCCGAATTCCTCAACTCGCGTATCGTCAACGGCCGTATCGAAAGCGCCGTACAGCTTGGAAATGACCGCATCGTCCGCGTCGTCATACGCCGGGGAGAACACGTCTTCAGGCTCTACGCGCGCCTCTGGTCAAACGCCGCCAACATCATCGTCACGGACGAAGGGGGAACGGTGCTTGACGCCATGCGGCGTCTCCCCCGCCGGGGGGAAAAAAGCGGCGGCCGCTATGCCCCGGAAGAAACCATGGAACAGAACGCGCCGGACGCGGGAAGCCGGGCGCAAAGGGATTACGAGATCAGGGAATTTCCTGAAACAGGGGACGAAACCCTTTCCTTCAACAAAAAAATAGACGACTGGTACGCCGGACATTCGGGGGCGCTGTCCCTTGAAAAACTCCGGGAACAGGCAAGAAAAAACTGCGAAGGAAGCATGGGGCGTATTGCCGCTTCCCTGGAAAGGCTCAGGGAGAAGGAGGCGGAATTCGCCGCCTCGGGACAGTTCAGGGAATACGCCGGCATCATCCTTGCCAATCAGAACGCCATAGGGGACGGGGACGAATGGCTTGAAGCGGACGATTTTTACCGCGGCGGGAAGATCAGAATACCTCTTGAAAAAGGAAAGAGTCCCTCGGCGCAGGCGGAAGCGTATTACGAACGCTACCGCAAGGCAAAGAGCGGCGGGATCGAACTGCGGGCGGAGATAGAGGCGGGTGAAAGGGAACTGGCGGAGCTTGAAGAGCGGCTTGCCCGCCTGCTCGCGGAAGACAACCCCCTTGTTCTGCAAAAGATCCTCAAGAGCGGGGGAACGCCTCCTGCGTCCGGGGCGGACCGGAAGAGGCCGGGGCTTTCTTTCAGGCGGCGCGACTGGCTTATCATGGTGGGGCGGGACGCCTCGGAAAACGACGCCCTTCTCCGCCGCCATGTAAAGGGAAACGACGTCTGGCT
>JAISEB010000111.1 GCA_031264395.1 Treponema sp.
GGGAGGCTGGTTATAATGACGACCTTTACTTTGGGGAACTTTTTCCTGATGAGGGTTGTGGCGGTGATACCCGTAGGCAGGGGCTCGGCTCCGGGTAGTATGGCCGGTTCGGTGAGTACATCCATGAGGACAAGGTCGGGTCGCAGTGTCTCGCACACCTCCAAGGCATCCCCGGCAGAGCCTATGCCCGCTACAGCCTCCATGTCCCACTGATCGTTAATGAGCGTAATCAGGGCTTCCCGGAGCATCACCTGGTCCTCTACCACCATGACCTTAATCATAAAAATGATTATATTTTGATTTCGGCGCTTTAACAATTCCCTTCAAAAAATAAATAGCCAAATGGCTAATGTACCTCTGCCTAAAATGAGATATAGTCATCATCAAATGGAAATGTTCGATGAGCCTGATACCTCGGTTACCAATCTGGTTCTGGTGGACGCCATGAACGAAATGCTTAAGACTGACCATGACGGTAAGGTCTCTCGGGAGAGCTATATCGCCTTCGCAAAGGAACTACTTGCCGCACGGCTCCTCTTGCCGGTGAATACTGAAAATAGCCCTGGGAAAAGCAACGATATTCTGATACTGAGTAAGGACATAAAGATTTCGTTCCGGTACATATCTGATGACCATGGACAGCGTTACATTCCTGCCTTTACTACCCGGCACGAACTTCTCCTCTGGAACAGCGTGGTGGATCAAAAAGTCCTTTTTTTATCTTTTGGCGATCTTGAATACCTCTTGAATAAAGACGGTGGATACGTCATTGTCATCAATCCCGGAACACTGAACTGCGTTATCGACCGTTACCACTTGAAACAAATACGAGTGATAACGAAGAAACAGGAAGAAATAAGAAGATAATGCCGTTTCGGCGCCATTTTCCCTAATTCCCCTCTTTTTGAAAAATAAATAGCCAAATGGCTAATACGCTGTTACTCAAAGGGTGATAGGATTAATAGAAACTGATTCTTTAAGAAAGAGAAACAGTAAAAGGATGTTTATTATGGACATATTCAAACGGTATGTTGTGGTATGCTCCCTATTTCTGGCATCTGCCGGAGTACTTTCCGCCCAGACAGCCCGTTTGATTGACGATCTTCTTGAAGCACAGGTCGTTTCGTTCGAGACGGCCTGCGCTGTGGTGCTTGCCGCCGCAGGTCCCGCCGTTCCTGATCCCATACCGGAAACGGCTTATAAAAAAGCCTTTGAAATGGGGGCGCTCCCCAAATCGGTGGAACCGGAGGCGGCGATCAAACTGGGGCAGCTCTCCTTTTTAATAATGAAGGCATTTAACATGAAATCGGGCTTTTGGTATGCCCTTTTTCCCGGGCCTCGTTACGCCTACCGGGAACTTGCCTACCGGAAAATCATTCAGGGAAGAAACGATCCGTCCTTAACCGTTTCGGGCGAGCGGCTTCTTTTGATTCTTGGCCGTACCCTGGACTATACAGGAGCGGATAGATGAAACAATTACCAGTATTTATATGCGTGGTACTGCTCTGTTCCATTGTGCCCGTTTCCGGCGCGGATTTCGGCCTTATTCTTACCCAAACCCCGGACCTTTCTCTTGCGGGCGGCGAAAAGAGCTTTACCTACCGGGCGAAAGCCGTCCCCTGGCTTTCCGCTTCTCCCATCGAAAACCTGAACCTTTATTTTTCCATCAGCCTTACCGGAGAATTTGAAAAAGTATTTTCCGAAGCGGACAGGTCCGGCGAATGGCAAAACCCGCTTTTCGAAGCGGCCCGGTTTTCCGCCGCCTTCAAACCCGCGCCCACTTTTTTTCTTGAGGCCGGAAGGGTTCAATGGAGCGATGCTTCGTGTTTTATCGCGTCAGGGCTTTTTGACGGACTTAACGCCGCATATATCGTAAATGGTTTCCGTTTTTCCGCCGCTTGCTTGTATACGGGACTGCTCCACAAAGAAAGCGCTAATATCAAGATAAATGTCGCCGATATGGTTGATTACACCGATTCCGAAACCTTTTTTGCCAGTCGCCGTGTACTCGGGTCTCTGTCTTTTTCGACACCGCCCTTTGGCGGTTTTATTGATTCAGTTGGCCTGGAGGCTCTTGCCCAATTTGACCTGAACGGCAGGGATTCAAAGACGCATACCCAATATGCCGTTCTTAAAACGTCCCTGAGTCCCATACCTAAACTTTCCGTTTCCCTTGCCGGTGTCCTTGGTTTTCTTGAAAATTCCGAAAACGATAAACCCGAAATAAGTTATGCGGGAGAGGCCGATGCCTACTGGGCGATCAACGGGGCGCTTCCGGGGCTTATCAGTTTTGGTGCGGCGGCGGCTTCCGGTGGAAGCGGTGAAGTCGGTGCCTTTACGCCAGTTTCTACCATAGATCAGGGTTTTGTATTGACGCCGGACTTTTCCGGTTTGGCGAAATTCAGTTTGGCCTATACCCTGCGCCTAATAGAATCACTTTCGATAGAAGTTAAAGGCGCGTATCTGTTCCGTACCGGAAAAACAATATTTTCTGATCCCGCCCTTGATCCTTCCGGCGGCAACGCCCTGGGCAGCGAATTACTTGCGAATGTAGTATTTGTTCCCTTCCCTGATCTTGCGTTGCAAGCCAAGGCCGGTGTTTTTATTCCTTCTACCGGAAACGCCTTTGCCGGCGATGCTCCGGTAAAGGCGAGATTTTCATTGAGCCTCGCGCTCTCATTCTAAAGATTATTATAGGAGGTTAAAAATGAATACCGTAATAAAAATCGTTTTTATGTTGTCGGCGGCACAGATTTCCCTGTACGCAGAGAACATGAACAGCGTGGTAGGAGATGGCGCTGTGATCCGGGATATTGCCGGCACAGTTGAAGTAAAACTACCCGGCGCTGATGATTGGACACCGGCGGAAGCGGGAATGTTCATAGCAAACAACACTTCAATTTCGACAGGTTTTAAAAGCACGGCAATCCTTGTCCTTGGCGAATCACTTGTTACCGTGCGGCCTCTCACCCGCCTGACCCTGGACGAACTAATCCGCGGTCAGTCAAATGACACGGTAGCCTTGTCCCTGCGGACAGGCCGTATCCGCGCCGAAGTCAGGCCTCCGGCAGGCGGCAAAACGGATTTTACCGTACGAGCGCCAGTGGCTACCGCTTCTGTCCGGGGACCGGCATTTGACCTTGACCCTGTGAATCTGAACGTAACAGAAGGCCTTGTCCGATACATCGTTACCGGTACGGGAGCGGCTGTTTCCGTTGGCGCGGGCCGATCCAGCGCCGTGAACACGGAATCTCCTTCAGGCCTTGAAA
>JAISEB010000184.1 GCA_031264395.1 Treponema sp.
TTCAGCACCAAAAGGAGCCAAATTTAGTACAGAATTTTGTTTTTTGTCGAATTTTTGAATTAAACCGGGCGCCGAACGACGAGGTAACCCGTAATCCGCCCGATGTTGCCGGTATTCCAGGCGGTTTTTACCAGCCGCCGTGACCGCATGGCAATTCTGGATCAATTCTCCGCGAATACGTTAAGTCCGCCGCCGAGGCCGAACACAAAGCCCCAACGGAAATTATCGGCGAGCTTATCCGGGAAAAATGACGGTTTCCTCCGGGTAATACGGGGCGAAACCCGAAAGAGGCGTCTGGCGCCTTTACGGAACATGTACAGGCGGGTATGCAGGCCTGTTACGCGAAGTAATTTTTTGCTTTACATTTTTATTTATTTATACCAAGAACCAACATCATCCCGTTTTCCACTTTTTCCATTGTCTCGCGTTTTACTTTCGATACTCGTTCAATAAATTTTTGCCTGTCTAATGCATAAAATTGTGCGACCAGTATCACCGAGTCTTCATCCAATTTTGATTCTTTATTATTTATAGGCACATTCCCCGGAGCATCCAATAATCGTAAATTTGTGGTTAAAGGCAATACAACAACAGTCCTGATTCGGCTTTCATTAAATGCGTCATCTTGTACTATAAGAACAGGACGCCTGAAACCGGCTTCGCTTCCAACGGGAATCCCAAAATCTGCCCACCATATTTCACCACACATCATTTTTGGTTATTTCCCTTATACTTTCAAGTCCCGCAGATTCAATTAATTTAAATTCCTTGTAATAGTCGTCATTATATACTTCATTTAATTTTTCAGTGATTTTTTTACGATTATTTTTTTCCAAATATTCCAACAAAGCATTCAAATAAAGTTTGCTCCGGGGAATACCCATATAATGAGCGGTTTCTTCCGCTTCATAAAAAACCTGATCCGGTAAAGAAATTGCCGTTTTCATATTTATAGTATAACATTAGTATAACCCTGTGTCAACAGACAGTTGCAAAAAATTTACGTATATTGGTGTATGATTTTTTAGACGCTTTTTAAAAAATTATTTCACATAATGGATGTAAAGCGCACATGTTTTATGTCATGCAGGCAGAGGGGAGCGTTGGACATAGAACGAATACGCCTTAATCACGCGCCGCCGGGTATAAAGCGCATGCACCTTAACCGCGCACCATCGGGCGTAAAACGAATGCACCTTAACCACGTACTGCCGGGCATAAAACGCATGCACTTTAACCACGTACTGCCGGGTGTAGAACGCATGCACCTTAATCACGCGCCGCCGGGCGTAAAACGCATGCGTCTTAACCACGTGGCATCGGGCGTAAAATGAATGCACCTTAACCACGCGCCGCCGGGTATAAAACGCATGCACCTTAATCGCGCGCCATCGGGCGTAAAACGCATGCACCTTAACCACGTACCGCTGGGGGCAGAATGCATGCATCTTAATCACGTACCGCTGGGTGCAGAACGCATGCGTCTTAACCACGCGCCACCAAGTGTAAAACGCATGCGTTTTACACCGCACATCTGGATGTGCGGCGCATTATTTGCTATACTGTCTCCATGCCTACTGTCGACGACAAAAAAATCATTTACTCCATGTACCGCGTTTCAAAAAAACACGGTACAAAGCAGGTACTCAAGGATATCAGCCTTTCGTATTTTTACGGGGCCAAGATAGGGGTCATCGGGCTTAACGGATCGGGAAAATCGAGCCTTCTTAACATTCTTTCGGGCCTTGATACGGAATTTTCAGGCGAAGTATCCGTCAGCCCCGGATACACCATCGGCTATCTGGAACAGGAACCTCTCCTGGAAGCGGGAAAAACCGTAAGGGAAATCGTGTCCGAAGGGGTAAAGGAACTTACCGATCTGCTTGCGGAATTCGACAGGGTAAGCGAAGCGTTTGGGGAACCGGACGCCGATTACGATAAACTCGGCGTGCGCCAGGCGGAACTGCAGGAAAAAATCGAGGCCGCCGACGGCTGGAACCTGGACAGCCGCCTCGCCCTTGCCATGGAAGCCCTCCGCTGTCCGCCCGCCGGTGAAAAAGTCGATCACCTTTCAGGCGGGGAGCGGCGGCGGACCGCCCTGTGCAGGCTGCTCCTGGGGAAGCCCGACATACTGCTCCTTGACGAACCCACCAACCATCTGGACGCCGAAACCGTCGCGTGGCTTGAGCGGCATCTCCGCGAGTACGCGGGAACCGTCATAGCCGTCACCCATGACCGCTATTTTCTTGACAACGTCGCGGGCTGGATACTGGAACTCGACCGCGGCGAGGGAATTCCCTGGAAGGGAAACTACTCACAATGGCTGGAACAGAAAGAGGCGCGGCTTGCGCTTGAGGAAAAGGGTGAAAGCGAAAGGCGGCGTACCCTCAAACGGGAACTCGAATGGATACGGATGAGCCCAAAGGGGCGGCACGCAAAAAGCAAGGCGCGCATCACCGCGTACGAAAAGCTCTTTCAGGACGACGAACGGGAAAGACAGCGCGGCGCGGGCGCGGACAACCGCATCACCATTCCCTCAGGCCCCCATTTGGGAAAACTTGTCATCGAAGCCTCTGCCGTCTCCAAATCCTACGGTGAAAAAATCCTCTTTGAAAATCTCTCGTTTTCCGTTCCGCCGGGGGCGTGCGTGGGAATCACCGGGCCCAACGGCGCGGGAAAAACCACGCTCTTCAAAATCATCTCGGGCGAAGAAAAACCCGATTCGGGTGAGATACAAAAGGGGGAAAGCGTCAAGATTGGCTATGCCGATCAGATGCGGCGGGATCTTGACGGCGGCAAGACCGTATGGGAACAGCTTTCAGGCGGGGCCGATATAATCAAGCTGGGAGGCGTACGGGAAGTCAATTCACGGGCCTACTGCGCTTGGTACAATTTTTCGGGGACCGATCAGCAGAAGAAGGTGGGGGTCCTTTCAGGCGGGGAACGGAACCGGCTCAACCTTGCCATGATGCTCAAGGAAGGGGCCAACGTGCTTCTCCTTGACGAGCCCACAAACGATCTTGACGTAAACACCCTGCGAGCCCTTGAAGACGCACTGGACGGTTTCGCCGGGGTAAGCCTTGTGATAAGCCACGACCGCTGGTTTCTTGACCGTATCGCCACGCACATCCTTGCCTTTGAAAACGGGGAGGCGGTCTGGTTCGACGGCAACTGGTCGGAATACGCCGAATGGAGGGGGCAGCACGGAGGGGAAGACGGGGAAGGCGTCGCCCGCCGCTATGTTTACCGGAAGCTGGAGCGGTAAACCGGCAGCCCCCTTTGGCCGGCCGTCATGGCGCGCTGCGCACAAACGCGCCGCGCGTTTGACAAAGCCCGGAAAAGAATATATGATGGGCGAAAGGGGTTACAAAAATTAAAATACGTACCAATCAGCTTATCTACATCATCGATCTGCGGGGGGAAATGAGCCTGTTTGACTCAAACAGGCTCAAGGAAGTGGTGATGAAGATGATAGAAAAAAAAGTTGAACGGCTCATCATAAACGTAAAGGACGTGAGGGCCATTGATTCAAGCGGCATAGGCGCGCTGATCTTCATCTCTTCAACATTCAAAAAAATGAACCTTGAACTTGCGATTGCCAATGTTCACGAAGCGGTCAGCGCGGTGCTGGAAAAAACAAAACTTTCGGGGTATTTTCCGCTTTACGAGAAAATCGGCGACGCCATCAGCGCCCTTTCACACTAAAGGAATCCTCTAAAAACTTCGGTTTCCAGAGGTTCCCTACACCTGTCCGGTAAGGAAATTTACCTCCGAGTCGGTAAAGGGCTTGCCGTAAATGTACTCAAAAAGAAAGCGCATGTCCTCCGGGGCCATATCGAGGAAGCGGCAGCCGAAATAGCCCATGGAATTGTCCTTGTAGCGCCTGACTATTCTGGCGTTGGCGTTGACGCTGCGGCGCGGCATGACGAGCTTTACCGAAAGTTCGCTGTCGGGCAGCAGGGCCGAAGACAGGTTCGAATGAGGATAGGCGAAAAGAAGCCCCGACGCGCTGATGTCGATAACCTTTCCCTCAAAAGGATCGTTCTTGACTTTTCCGCCGTCAAAATAGCCGTTGATTTTGAGCGAATACGCAAGCACTTTGGCAAACTGGTAAAGCGTGTCTATGACCCCGTAGTCAAAGGGGAGCTTTCCTTCCTTGTTGATCCAGATGTGAATGTAGCCAATCACGTATTCCTGAAAAAGAACGGGAATCCACGCGTCGGAAAAAATGCCGCTGTCGAATTTCGCCTTGACAAACCGGGTACACGCACTGTCCACATACGCAAGATCGACGCCGGTACTTTCAAGGTAGCGTTTGAACATTTCCCCGGTAACGATGCGTTTTCTCGGGTACGGATCGGCCTGGGGAAAGCCCGCCAGCGTCGAAGGCAGGTAGAAGGTCTTGCCCGTTTCGGCGACGACGCGCTCTTCGGTTGAGGAGGGCTTTACCCCCTTGAAGATCACGAGCTTGTAACCGTTGGCGTAATTCTTGATCCACAGGGCCATCTGATCAATGAGCCCCGAAAGGTTCCGGGGATCGACATCCCGCATAAAATCACCGATATCGCCGCTTTCATATTCGGTAACTCTGGGGAAGGAAAGGGAATAACGGTCCCCAAGAAAGGTAAGCTGCACCTGCAGTTCCGGCGGGGTAACAACCCTTGAATAGGAACGGTCCAGATTCTTGTACAGAAATTCCGGCGCGGCGGCGACTATGGATTCATCCTTAAAGGAACTTACCTCAACAGAAAAAATGACAACCTGTCCCCGGTAATCGAACATCAGATCGAGCTTGCTCCGTATTTTGAGCTTGCTGATGGGCCTGTCCGCCCTGAAAAAAAGTTCGCTTTTGGCGGGCTTTTCCAGGAGAAGGATATACTCGGTCCTGTCCCGCAGGTACATAATGGGAATCTGTTCATCGTACAGCACTTTAAGGAGGAAATCCTTTTCTATGCGCTTAATCGGCGTCGCCATATTGTTTCCTAGAAAAAACGTTCGTATGGGGAAAAATCAAGGGAAAAGTCCTTTTCCGCGCCTCGGCTCCGTTTTTCCTCCAGCAGAAGATCGTCAAAATGCCACACGGCTATGCCGGCGGCGGTCACGCCCGCGGGTTCAGCGGCGGGCTCCTCCGGCGTTTCCGCCGTCTCCACCGTCTCTCCCGCTTCCGCCGCAGACGCTTCCGGCGCGGATACTTCCGGTACGGATGCATCAGGCCGGGACTCCTGTGTTTCCGGGAGACGCAGGTACAATTCCCCGGCTATCCATTCTTCCCTTCCCATAAAACGGACCAGGAAAGAAACGGATCCATCGGGCTCGTCCCTGCCGCTTCCCAGGCGGAAAGTCCTGGCGTCTATTTCGCCAAGGGTCCCCAGGAGATTGTCCAGAATGAGGCTGTCAATCGAAGAAAGGCCTGAACGGTCTTGCATGACCAGCGCGGAAAGCAGATTCTCCGCCAAACGCCATGCTTCTTCCGGGGCCTTTCCCCTGCCCAGCTCTCCTATAACCATGTCTTCAGGATAACGGGGATCTTCCCCCCGCCGCGGCCGGCGCAGCTCATCGGGGATAGTCCCGTTTTCTTCCTCCTGCAAAACGGATTCCGGGGCGGAAACCGCCTCATCCTGGGAAAAGCTCCCGGCGGCGGAAAAGAAAAGAATTCCGGCAATTACCAGCCTTGTACGGAAGCCCGCGCGGGTTTTCACGCGGAAGCCCTCTCTATGGATCGTCATACGCCGCAACATACTTTTTCATTTTAATAAACCGTCCATGAAAGGTCAAATAGGCCAAAGACAACGCGGAGCTTCGTCTTTGGCTGGGGAGTTTTACGGCGGTACAACGTAGTTTGGGGGCGGGGCGTGGGTTGGATGCCGTAAAACTCCAGGCGGCGGCGTCACGGCCGCTGGACAGGAAGGGCCGCAGGGGATAGGATCTTTTCCATGAAGTCCTCCGTCCGTTCAGTCCTCACAGACGGCTTTACCGAGCCCATACGGGATACGCTGTGGGGCCATATTTACCTTACCCCCGGCATTGCCGCCCTTACAAGGTCCGCCCCTTTTATGCGGCTCTTCCGCATCTTCCAGCTGGGGCCGGTGTACTGCGTTTACCCGGGGGCCACACATACAAGGGCAAGTCATTCGGTGGGGGTTTACCATCTGGGAAAGAGGCTCCTTGAAAACCTTGCCGGGCGGGGGGCGGAAGACTGGATCACGCCGGAGGGGGCCCTTTCCTTCCTCTGCGCCTGCCTGCTCCACGATCTGGGGCACTTTCCCTATACCCATTCGCTCAAGGAACTTTCGCTTAAATCCCATGAAAAACTCACAGGGGAAATCATCCTTGCCGAACCCGTGCGGAGCCTCCTTTCGGCCGCCGGGGCGGACCCCGTTCTTACCGCGGCCATTGTGGATACGTCCCTGCCCGAAAACGGCAGGGAGCCGCTCTTTTACCGCAGGCTCCTTTCGGGGGCGCTGGACCCGGACAAGCTTGATTACCTTAACCGGGACGCCCGTTTCTGCGGGGTCCCCTACGGCGCACAGGACGTTGATTTTATCATTTCCCGGCTGTACCCCCACCCCGAGCGGGGGGTAGATATTGATTCGCGGGGCATTCCCAGCGTGGAATCCGTTCTCTTTTCAAAGTACCTTATGTACCGCACCGTCTACTGGCACCGGCAGGTCCGTTCGGCCACGGCAATGATCAAAAAGGCCCTTTCGGGTTTTCTTGATTCGGGGAAAATCGCCCCGGAAGAACTCTACGATCTGGACGATCAGAGCCTCTTTACCCTGATCAAAAGCCCCCTTTCAGCCGCCGTGCGCGAAGGCCGGCTGTACAGCGTGGCGGCGGAATTCCCCTACGCCGAAGAAAAACACCGTCATCTCAGGGACATACGCGGCCGGTCGGCCTCTGAGGAAGAACTGGCGGGGAAACTGCGGAAGGCCGGAATTCCCGTCGGGGACGGGGAACTCATTATCGACGTTCCCGAACCCGTTTCCTTTGAAACCGGCCTTTTTGTAAGGGACGAAGAACGGTATTTTGCCGGAAGCTCCAGCGCCTTTCAAAGTGAAACGGTAAACACCTTTGTAAAATCGCTTTACACCGTCCGCGTCTTTACCGATCCCGTTCATGACGAAAAACTGCAATCACTGCAGGAATTTCCGCATGTATTGCATATATGGGGAAAATGATTACATTTATAAGGGGGGACACATGAATATTCACAATACCGCCGAAGAAATAATTATCGCCAAAGTCGCGGAAATATTCGAAGCCATTGCCGCCGGGGAAAACCCCGAAGGGCTGTGCACCTGTGATCAGTGCAGCCTTGATACGGTTTGTTATGTACTTAACAGAACCCCGCCCCGGTACATTGTCTCAAACCGGGGAGCCGCCAGAACGGAAACGGAGCCCCTTTTGCGCCAGCAGGAAGAGGCGGACATCGTCACCCTTGCCTATGAGGGGATCAGGCAGATAAACCACAACCTCAGGCCCAACTTCAGCCACAAGGGAAAGGAGGCGGCGGCCGCTCAGGAAGAACCAAAGCCCATGTTCAACATTCCTACCATTGTCGGACGCCTGTTTAACGGCCTTGACTTTTCCCCCATGTCGGGCATCAAAGTGGAACTCCGCCATAACGGGGAACTCGTTGTCATGAAGGACTACAACTGGCAGAACCCCTGCTCTCTTGTTCCCAATACCGAAGGGGCCTTCAGCTTCTGGCCCATTCCCATCCCGGCGCAGTCGGGAAACCTTCACAAAAATTTCGAATTTACAATAACGGCCGAGGCCCCGGGCTTTGAGCCGCTTAACCATTTTTTTCAGGTGCCGGTTATAAGCGATTCCCAGTTCTCCAACACCTTCTCCATGAGCCGTATCGTTAAACTGCCGGATCTGTACATGTTTCCTCCGGGCGGGGAAGACTTCTAACAGACCGCCATATAGACGCGGACAGGACAGCCGGATATAGTGGACTTGTTCAATAACTGAAGTTGTTGAACAAGTCCGGTGGTGAAAACGGAGGGTAGGTTAGTGGCTATACCGCCAGCTTTGGGAGCTGGATGTCGGGGGTTCGACTCCCCCTCCTCCGAAACGCAATTCCTTGAAGATTGAGCTTGTTCCAAAAACTGAAGTTTTGGAACAGCCTCAATTGAAACCGGTTTTATTTTTTAGTCCAAGGGCTTCCTTCAAGCCGTGTGACGCCAAAAGTATTTTTAGAAGTAATGGTTAATGCAGCGCCATCAACAACATATTTCCCTCGTGCCGTGCCGTCGGAATATGAAATGCTTATTTCATCGGATCTTAGCCTGAAAGAATCCCCGTCCTGATTAACGCTTGTTATATTGGCGCCATCTTTGGCAATCATTTTACCATTGGAAAAACTTATTTCCAGTACCGCTGTTCTCGTCCAGGTTGTCCCATCCATATTGCCTGTTCCGGGCGTTCCCGATGCAAGTGTCCATGTCCCCCCGCTGAGATGCCCCTTGAAATTCCGCCAGTTGCCATTGCCGATGGTAAGGGCAGCACCGTTTAATTCCCAGCTATCGCCAATATCCTGTTTCCAAATCCACCAGCCCAATGATTGGGAACCGCAAAATATTTCAACTTTTCCGTCTTTGCCAACAAGTTCATAGTCTTCAGTTTTAGTCCAGGCCGTGCCGTCAAACTGATAGGACGGCGGAGCATTTGTACCGGTGGTGGCACAGCCCGTAAATACAAACCCGAAAATCAACAAAACGATTAAACCAAATACCGCTTTCCTCATTTTCAATGCTCCCTTAAACGCTTTTGCTTTTTACAGGGGCAACGCCCCATTGAGACCTTAGATTATTTCTTGTCAAAAGACAAGAGTGTTTTCCGCCTTTAGGCGTATTTTTAAGTAGTTTGGGATTTTTCCCCTGGATATTCCTTTGTTTCTGTGATAAATTAGAAACACTGTCGCCGATAAGGAATTATGCGCTATTCGCCTTGAATTTTATTGAAAGGGAACTTTCCCCACACGTGTACCCCAGCTCCAGTTTTGTGATTGTCAGCTAATTTGATATTCAATAGCCCTCCATAATTTCAATATCCACCCGTTTTATACTTTTGACAAATTCACGGTTTTTGTCATAGCCGATCATCAGTTTGCATGAAGTCCAGTATAGATAGCTTGCAAAATGTATGTATTGTGCTACACTTATTGCAAAATAA
>JAISEB010000193.1 GCA_031264395.1 Treponema sp.
ACTATTAAAAAAACAGCGGAGGTTATTATGAAATACGGCTTAAAAGTATTCGCGGCGGCATTGTTTTTTTCGGCGCTGCTCGGCTCCTGCGCACGGGACGAGGCGGCCGGCGCCGGAAACAAAATCATCATCTTCCAGTCAAAGGTAGAGATCATCCCCCAGCTTGAAGAGGCGGCAAGGGCGTACGAGGAGGAGCGGGGCGTCAAGACCGAAGTGTGGGGCACCACGGGAGACGACTATTATCAGCGGCTGCGGGCGCGCATAGCCAACAACCAGGGCCCCTCGCTGTTCTCCCTGGCTCCCGGTTCCGAGGTGGTCCAAATGGCAAACTACCTTGAAACGCTTTCGGATCTTCCCTTTATAAACGACATCGCCAATTCCCTTATCACCAAAGACGGCGCCAGGCCGGTCGGAATTCCCTACACGATGGAAGGATTCGGCATAGTGTACAACAAGAGCCTCATCAATCCCGCAGAGATCAGGGATTACAATTCCTTTGTCAAGATGCTGAAGGACAAGAAGGCAAAAGGGATCAACGGCTTCGGCCTTTCGCAGGAAAGCTATTTTCTTATAGGCCACATCCTCAACCATCCGTTCGCGGTACGACCCGACATGGAAGCGTTCATGGAAAAACTTTCCAGGGGCGAAGTGAAAATGGCGGACACCCCTGAATTCCGGGAATTTGCCCGTTTTTACGCCGCCATCAGGGATAATTCGTACAATCCCCTTGAGGTAAACTACGACAGGGAATGCGGCGATTTCGCGACGGGAAAAACCGCCGCTATACATCAGGGCAACTGGGCCTACGGCATGTTCGGCGATTATGAGATCGGCTTTGAGATGGGCCTCATGCCGTTCCCGCTCGGCGGCAACGACAGGCTTGCGGTAAGCGTTCCTTCCGCGTGGTGCGTCAACTCGCAGACGCCCGAAAGCGAACGCGAGCTGGCAAAAGATTTCCTCACATGGCTTTACACAAGCGGCACAGGGACGCGCTTTATCACCGAAGAATTCGGCTTCATCCCCGTGGTAAAAGGCGTGACAAGCAGCAGGCTTGATCCCCTTTCCGCCGAGGTTTCACGGTACGCCGCCGAAGGAAAGACAATACCCTGGGCGACAAATCTGTATCCGGCGGGCATAGTGGACGTGTACCTTGTGCCTGTGGCCCAACAGTTCTTTACGTCAAAACAGACGCCGGAAGAATTCCTCGCGGCCCTCGACGCCGCGTGGGCAAAGGCAACCGGAAATTAGGGACGCGCCGGTTTATTCAATCGAAAATAAACCGGCGCCGCTTTAACGCGGCAAAAGCGGAAGGACGCTTCACCGGAGGCTGGCATGAAAAAAAATTATGGTCCCGCGTGGTACGCGCTGTTTACCGTACCGCTTCTCTTTGTGTTTGTCTCCGTTGTACTGATCCCCTTCTTCATCGGGATAGGCTATTCCTTTTTCAGCTGGGACGGCCTTCCCCTTAACCCGAAAATATTTTCGGGTCTCGGCAATTTTACCAGAATTGCGGGGGATCAGAAGTTCCTCGCGTCGGCATGGCACACGGTTGTTTTCACTTTTCTTACTATTGTTACCATTAACACGCTCGGCCTTTTTTTCGCGCTGATGGTGACTACCGGGCTCAAGGTACGCAACGCGGCAAGGACCATGCTCTTTGCCCCCTATATGATAGGCGGCCTTATTCTGGGTTACATCTGGAAGTTCATCCTTGGAGACGCGTTCCGCTCAATAGGGGAGCAAACGGGGCTTACCGCCGTGTTCTTCAACTGGCTCCTTACCCCAAGTTCCGCCCTCCTTGCCCTTACCGTCGTTACCACATGGCAGATGGCAGGGTACATCATGATCATCTACATCACCGGCATAGAGTCCATTCCGGGCGACGTGCTGGAAGCGGCAAAGATGGACGGCGCCGGTTTCTGGCAGATCCTCCTCAGGATAAAATTCCCCCTGATCATGCAGTCCTTTACAATCTGCCTCTTCCTTTCGCTGTCCAACTGCTTCAAGATCTTCGACGTCAACTTCTCCCTCACAGGCGGAGGCCCCTACGGTTCCACGGAACTTTTTGCCATGAACATTTACCACGAGATCTTCAGCCTCAACAACTACGGCTACGGACAGGCAAAGGCGATTCTCTTCTTCCTTGTCGTGGCGGTGATAACGCTGGCGCAGGTAACCGCGACAAAAAAACGGGAGGTGGAATTATGAAGACAAGTTTCAGGGCCGTAAAAATATCCGCGCTTAATGTTCTTGTACTTGCCTTCTCCCTTGTGTACCTTTCTCCCGTCTATATTGTGCTGGTCAACTCCTTCAAGAACAGGGCGGAACTTTACGAAAACATCCTTGCCCTTCCCGCGAGCATCTCGTTCCGGTATTACGCGAACGCCATGGAACGCATGAATTTTCTTTCGGCGCTCGGCAATTCTTTCATCGTTACACTGGTGTCGATACTGTTTCTTACCGTCTTCGCGTCCATGACCGCGTGGATGCTGGTGCGCTCGAACGGCGGATTGAGCCGCCTTGTTTTTACGGTTTTTGTCGCAACCATGCTGATCCCCTTCCAGACGCTGATGATGCCGCTGCTGCAGGAAATGAGCGCCGTCAAGCGCGCCACAGGCATCCCCATGATCGACACCCTGGGCGCCCTTGTTTACATGAACATCGGCTTCGGGGCAAGCCTCGCGGTGTTTCTCTACCACGGTTTTGTAAAGACCATTCCCGTGTCGCTTGAAGAAGCGGCGGTTATAGACGGCTGCAATACCCTCCGGGTTTTCTGGCACATCGTCTTTCCCATGCTCAAACCCGTTACCGCTACCGTTATGGTTCTTGACGTTATATGGATATGGAACGACTACCTCCTTCCGTCCCTGATACTGACAAGCAGGGCAAACCGCACCATACCGCTTTCCACAGCGTCCTTCTTCGGCGAGTTCACCATACAGTGGAACATGGCAATGGCGGGCCTCATGCTGACCATTATCCCGGTGACGGTCTTCTATCTCTGTTCGCAGAAGTACATCATCAAGGGCATCGCCGCCGGGGCGGTAAAGTAGGCGCGCCGTGCAATACCGGAAAGACATACGAACGGACGACCCCCTTTCCCTCCTCGCCGATGAAACGGTCTTTCACAACGCGAACGGCTATATCGGAATACGGGCGAATTTTGAGGAAGGATACCCGGACGGGATGGACACCATAAGAGGCTCTTACATTAACGGCTTCTACGATTTTACCGATATGAAGCAGGCCGAAAAACTCTGCGGCCTTGTCGAAGAAAAACAGATCATGCTGAACGCCGCCGACACGCAGGGAATACGCCTCTTCCTTGACGGCGAAGAGATGAGCCTTTTCAGGGGCCGCGTTCTAAAGGCCGAAAGGACGCTTGACATGTCAAGGGGATACACGGAGCGGAACATCCTCTGGCAGTCTCCGGGCGGGAAAAAAGTAGAGATTACAATACGGCGGACCGCTTCCTTTACGCGGCCTTCGGTTTTCCTCATCGACTATTCGGTAAAGGCGATTGACTTCTCAGGCGGCATCCGTTTTGTTTCGACGCACCTGGGCAGCGTAAAAAATTACAGCAACCCGGACGATCCCCGCGTCGCCTCCGAAAGCGCCCTTCACCTTCTTCCCGTGCGGGCCGTAACGGAAGGAACCGCCTCCTTTGTCACGAGCCGTACTTCCAGATCGGGCCTCCTTGTTACCAGCGCGGTAGACCACGCGCTTAAAGGCGCCGAAACCGCCGTTCACATAGAAGAACACGGGGCCGCCGCGGAGATACACATCCGCGCCGAAACGGGAGAGGAGATCAGGCTCCTTAAATACGCCGTCTTCGCCGACAGTCTCCGCTCTGGGGACACCGAAAAGACGGCGCGGGAAGAATTAAAGGAAGCCATGGCGGCGGGGGCCGAAGAACTGTACAGGGAACAGGAAGCGTACCTCGCGAAATTCCGGGAAGGGGCCTTTCTTGAAATAGACGGGGACGAAAGGCTTGACACGGCGGTCAAGTACAACATGTACCAGCTTCTCCAGTCGGCGGGAAAGGACGGACGGGCCGGCGTGGCGGCAAAGGGCCTTAGCGGGGAAGGTTACGAGGGGCATTGTTTCTGGGACACCGAAATGTACATAGAGCCCTTCTTCAATCTGACCGATCCTGAAATCAGCAAAAAACTCATTTCATGGCGCTATGCCACGCTGGACGAGGCGCGGAAAAACGCCGGGGTAATGGGACACAAAAAAGGCGCGCTTTTTCCCTGGCGCACGATCATGGGCCGCGAATGTTCCGGCTACTTTCCTTCGGGAACCGCCCAGTACCACATCAACGGAGACGTCGCGTGGTCGGTTATTTCCTATTACCTTGCGACAGGCGATTTTGATTTCATTGCCGAAAAGGGCGCGGAGATTGTTTTTGAATGCGCCCGGCTCTGGTATGATACGGGTTCCTGGCACAAGGGACGCTTCGAAATACACGGCGTAACAGGACCTGACGAATACACCTGTATGGTAAACAACAATTATTTTACCAACCTCGAGGCGAAGTACAACCTGCTCTGGGCCGTACGCCTGTACAGGATGCTTGGCGAAAAAGGGCGGCTGGATAAAATCGCGGAAAAAATACACCTTGCATCCGGGGAAATACGGGACTTCGACGAGGCCGAAGAGGCGGTGTACCTTCCCTATGACGAGGGGCTCGGCATCAATCCGCAGGACGATTCCTTTCTCGCAAAGAAAAAATGGGATCTGGAAAATACCCCAAAGGAAAATTTCCCCCTCCTCCTCCATTACCATCCGCTGCACCTGTACCGTCATCAGGTGTGCAAACAGGCCGACACCGTGCTGGCCCATTTCATTTTCGAAGACGCCCAAAGCAAAGAGACCATACGCAATTCCTTTTTATATTACGAAGGGATAACCACCCACGATTCATCGCTTTCAACCTGTATATTCAGCATCGTCGCCTCAAAGCTCGGCTACCGGGAAAAGGCGTACCGTTATTTCGGCGATTCGGCCATGCTGGATCTTTTTGACGCCCACGGCAATACCAAAGACGGCATACATACCGCCAACATGGGCGGCGCGTGGATGTCCATCGTCTACGGCTTCGCCGGGCTCAGGATCAAGGAAGAAGGTCTCCTCTTTTCGCCCGGCATACCGGACGCGTGGAACGCGTACCGTTTCCGCATACGCTACCG
>JAISEB010000227.1 GCA_031264395.1 Treponema sp.
ACCGAGACGATCACGGCGTCTCTCTTCTGGAAGGGGCTTTTTTTGTACGAAAACTCTTCCGCGTTCTTCGGTATTCTTGCATATTCGAAACGTTCATCGAGAATGAGCGTTTCCGCGAGAACGCCGGCCGTTTCATGCCCGTAACAGCGGGCGTTCATCCATACGGCCCCGCCCGCCGTGCCCGGCATGCCGGCAAGGAATTCCAGCCCCGAAAGGCCCAGCCCGGCCGCCGTTTCCGAGGCCTCGTCCGCCGGGGTTCCCGACCGGAATTCCAGCCGCGCCGCCTCCGGCCCGCGCCGGCCCGCGTCCGGGATTATCACCCCGCCCTTCCAGCCGCCCGTATCCAGCGTTATTCCCCGTATTCCCCTGTCGGATACAACAAGGTTGGAACCGCCGCCCGTAAGAAAAACGGGTATTCCCCCGGCGCGGGCTTCCCCCAGAAGAAACGGCACATAGCCGGGAAAACAATCCCCCGGCTGTACCCAGAGATCCGCGGGCCCTCCCGTTTTGAAGGTGGTGTGCAGCGACATGGATTCGTCAAAACGGATAAGGCCGTTAAATTCGGCGCGGGAATTGATTCTTTCAATAAATTTCTGTAGGGTAAGCATGATGGCGTTTACCTTGTATAATACCCTTGGCCGGGAATTGCAAGCCTTCCGGCCCATTGTTCCGGGAAAGGCCGGTTTTTACGGATGCGGCCCCACCGTCTATACCTATGCCCACATAGGAAACCTCCGGGCCTATGTCATGCACGACGTGCTGGCCCGTTCCCTCCGCCGCGCCGGTTTCGACGTTACCCATGTAATGAACATCACCGACGTCGGCCATTTAAGCGGCGATAACGACGAGGGCGAAGACAAGATGGTAAAGAGCGCCGGGGAACGGGGGCAGCCTGTTCTGGAAATCGCCCGTTTTTACACGGACGCCTTCTTCAGGGATACTTCCAGAATGAACATACTTCGTCCCACTGTGGTGTGCAGGGCCACCGAACACATAGACGACATGATAGCCCTGATACGGCGCATGGAAGAGAAGGGTTTTACCTATGAGGCGGGGGGGAATCTCTACTTCGACACCGCCAGGTTTCCTTCCTACGGGGAAATGGCCCTGCTCAGGCTTGAAAACCAGAAGGCGGGGGCCCGCGTCGAAGTGGATCAAAACAAGCGGAACGCCAGGGATTTTGTGCTCTGGTTTACCAAAAGCAAATTTGAAAACCAGGCGCTGGTGTGGGACAGTCCCTGGGGCAGGGGCTATCCCGGCTGGCACATAGAATGTTCGGCGATGAGCATTAAGTACCTTGGGGAACAGTTCGACATACACGCCGGGGGGATCGATCACATTTCCGTTCATCATACCAACGAAACAGCCCAGAGCGAGGCCGCTACCGGCAAAAGCCCCTGGGTCCGGTACTGGCTTCACAATGAATTTCTGGTGCTTGACAAGGAAAAGATGTCCAAATCGGCGGGAACTTTTCTTACCCTCCAGAATCTCGTTGACGCCGGTTTTGATCCCCTCGATTACCGTTACTTCCTCCTTGGGGGCCATTACCGGAGCCAGCTTCAGTTTTCATGGGAAAGCCTTGAAGGCGCCAAAAACGCCAGAAGATCCCTTGCCGAACGGGTCAAAAACCTCGCCGGGCGGGCGGGAAAAAGGGCCGAGGCGGATTGTACGGACAGGCCGGCTTCGGGGGCGGGGGCGTACCTTGAAGCCTTTAACGCGGCGCTGGAAAACGATCTTTCCACCCCCAGAGCTCTGGCGGAACTGTGGGGGCTCCTCCGCGATACCGGCGTGGAGCCGGGCGAGGCCCTCCGGGCGGTCCTTGACATGGACGGCGTATTGGCCCTTAACCTGAAGGAGGCATGTTCCCCGCCCGCCGGAACGGAAGATGAGCAGACAATACGGGAAATAGAGCGCCTTATAGGGGAACGGAACGCCGCCAAAAAGGCAAAGGACTTCGGGACAGCCGACAGCATACGGGACGGTCTTAAAAATAAAGGCGTCATTCTGGAAGACGGGCCTTCGGGAACCCACTGGCGGCGGGCTTAGGCCGCGGCTTGTAACGATTGGGGCGGCAATTTGTTTTCAAGTGTGGGTGGAAAAGAGGCCGGGCAGACGGAAGCGGAATTCCGGCGCTTGTATGAGGCGGTATTTCCGGTTATCTTCAGAGTGGCGTATCGTATTACCAACAGCGGGGAAGCCGCGGAAGATCTTTCCCAGGAAGCTTTTTTCCGTCTCTATGAAAAAAAGATGGTTTTTCCCAGCGCGGACGAGGCCAAATACTGGCTTATCCGGGTAGTAAAAAACGCTTCGTTAAATTACGCGAAGCGCAAGGAAAGGGAACGGAAAGCCTATCAGCGGGCGTTTCGGGAGGATGAACGGACAGAGAAAACCGGGGAAGGCCTGCTTGTGGAAAAAGAAACCCGGGAGGAAATCCGGCGCGCACTGGAACAGCTGCCCGAAAATTTACGCATGGTACTGGTGTTGAAAGAATACGGCGACCTTAATTACCGTGAAATAGGACGGGTTTTGGGAATCAGCGAAGGGAATGTCAAGGTGCGGGTATTCAGAGCCCGTGAACGCCTGACCGGGCTGCTGGCGGAAGAAAATTTCCGCAAGGATGGTTCACATGTGTCCTGATAAAGAAATTATTTCGGTGTACGCGGATGAAGAGCTGCCTTCGCCCTGGAAGGAAAAGCTGGAAAACCACCTTGCAGACTGTGAAGCGTGCCGGGAAAGGCTTGCGGTTTACCGCCGTCTTTCCGGGGCCATGACAGGCGGAACGGATCAGGCCCTGTCGGAAGAAGCCGTCGGGGCGGCCGGAAGGCGCGTCATGGAAAGGCTTGCGGGGCGGAGGAGGCCGGAAAACAGGCGCAGTCCCCCGGTCTGGCGGCGGACCGTCACCATACCCCTTCCCGCGGCGGCCGCGGCGGCCGTTCTTCTGGCAATACTCGCCCTTGTATGGCGCCGCCCGGCCTCGAACCTTGAAATGGCGGCGGGCACGGATCTTGACATCAGGGACACGGTGCCCGTTTCCAATATGGAAGGGGTATTGCAGTACCTCAGCGCCAGGGACGACAGCGATTATGTCATATTGAGGCTTCCCGAAAGGAATTTTATGAGCGCGGGGGAACCTGCCATAATCAAGGCGGCCGATTATTCGGGGAGAAACGGCCGGCAATGATCCTCCTGCGCCGGGTAAAGATTCTGGGGCTTCTCTGCGTGACGCTGGGAACCGGCGCCTTTGCCCAGGAAACTTCGTTTGAGGGGCTGCTTCCCGGACTGAAGGAACAGGCGCTGATCCTTGACATCATCGCCAGAGTGGTGGAACAGAACCAGCGGGAAATCTGGCAGTCGGTCAATTCGCGGATCACCATACCGGGCCGCCCGGTGGGAATCAAGCTTGTGGGGGACAACATCGTGGTGGCGGCCCAGTTTACCCCCTACCTCCGCCGCAACGGCCGTAACATACTGGTGGCACAGGGTCAAATCTGGGTGGACATTCCCAACGAAGGGGTGCGGTACAAGACGACCATCCAGACCATACCTCTGGAATACGGGGAGCAAATCTACTTTTTCCCCCTTGGTTCCGTCAACTCGCCCGACGACGCCCATATCGAAATACAGCTTGAACTGCGGCCCTACATGGGGGACGAAAGCGCCGGAAACGCGGCCGGGGAAGCCGAAGAGGCGGGAAACAAAACACAGGGGAACGACAGTTCCCGATGAGAACAGCCTTTCGTTATTCCCGGCGTAATACCCGCCCGCCGTACATTTTTTTGCTGCCGCTTTTTTTCGCGCCGTTTTTTCTGTGTTCCTGCGGAAAAAAACCGCCTGTTATCCACTCGGTCAATCCGCGCATTGGAACGCCGGGAGACGTTCTTACCATCAGCGGAGAGTATTTCGGCGGTGAGCGGAACGAATCCTATGTGACCATAGCCGGGACGGCCCCTACCGGATCTTCCTATATAGCCTGGCGGGACGACGCCGTTTCGCTGCGCATCCCGGAATCAGGCGATTCCGGGCTTGTGTACGTGCATGTGCGGGGCAGAAAAAGCAACGGCGTCCTGTTTTCAAATCAGGCGGTTATGCCCAAGCCGGTACAGGGAAGCGGGGCGTCCGCGGGTCCCCGTATCGTTTCGGTACATCCCCAAAGCGGCGCTCCCGGTTCCCTCCTCACCATTTCGGGAAGCGGGTTCGGCGGTTCCCGGGAAGACGGGGGCGTTTACTTTACCTGGGACGGCGAATCCGGCCCGCGTCCTGAAGAGCGGCAGACGGAAATGGTGGAAGTATCGGAACCGGACTTCGGCTATGAATACTGGAGCGATCAGGAAATACGGGTCCGCGTGCCTGACGGCGCGGCAAGCGGAAATATACAGGTAAAGACGGCGCGGCAGCTTTCACGCCCCCTTTACTTTGAAGTCTCTGGTAATACGGGAACCAAAACATACCGCGACAAACGGAGCTATACGATATCCTACTCGGTGGACATACAGGTTGACGAGGCGAACAACCCGAACACGCTGTACCTCTGGGTTCCCCGGCCGGTACGTTCGGCTTCCCAGCGCGGTGTGGAACTTCTTTCCCGCAGCGGGGAGCCCTTCATGGAAAATCACCGGGGAACGGACCTTTTCCGGTTCTCCGATCTGACGCCCAAAACGGGAATCACCGTGACCCATGAATACCGGGTCGATGTGTACGCGCAGGAAACCGGCGTCCGCCACGAGGCGGTGCGCCAGGACAGGGAATCGCCTGTTACGGCCCAGTACACCCTTCCCTCCCCCCTTGTTCCCTCGGGAAACGCCGCCGTCAAGGCGCGGGCGGCCGCCATAACGGGCAGGGAACGGAACCCCTATCTCAACGCAAGGGCGATCTACAACTGGATCACGAGGGAAATAAAAACGGGAACGGCCGTCCGGCGTAGCGTTCCTGAAGCCCTGGAAAGCGGAACGGCCGATCCCTATACGGCGGCCCTTCTTTTCTGCTCGCTGGGAAGGGCGGCGGGCATTCCCTCCCTTCCTGTGGCGGGGATTCTTGTAAACCGGAACCGCCTTGCGGCGCGGCATTACTGGGCCGAATTCTGGATAGACGGGATAGGCTGGATTCCGGTAGATCCCGCCCTTGGTTCGGGAGCGGCGCCCGGCGGCTTTAACCTGAGAAGCGATCACGCGTCCTGGTATTTCGGCAACCTCGACAACCAGCGCATCGCCTTTTCCCGGGCGGAGACCGTTCTTTCCCCCATGGCGCCCCGGAGCCGGACTTCGGCAAGAACCCGCGACTACGCGCTGCAGAACCTCTGGGAAGAGGCGGCGGGAGGGCTTGAATCCTACTCCAGCTTCTGGGGGGACATTACCATTACCGGAATATACGCGCAATAATTCAGGGAGGAAGAATACATGGTTACGGTGATTTCTTTGGGCGGTTCCATAGTCGCGCCCGGCGGGGTGGACGAAAATTTCGTGGGGGATTTTGCTTCGCTCATCGGGGAATTTTTGGCCCGGGACGAAAAACGGCGCTTTATTCTCGTGACAGGGGGAGGCGGCCCCGCCCGCGCCTGGCAGGAGGCGTACCGGAACATAGCGCCGCGCGTCCACCCGGGGGGAGCCGTTTCCAACGAGGAAGCGGACTGGATAGGGATAATGGCGACGCGGCTTAACGCCCGGCTCATAAAGGCGGTCATGGGCGACTGGTGTACCCAGGACGTAGTGACCAACCCCGCGCAGGTGGAACCGTTCGTGGGCCGCGTTCTTGTCGCTTCGGGCTGGAAACCGGGCTTTTCTTCCGATTACGACGCGGTGCTTCTCGCGGAACGTTTCAGCGCGCCGCTTGTGCTGAACCTTTCCAATACGGAAAGGGTCTACACCGCCGATCCGAAGAAAGATCCCGGCGCGAAACCGCTTGACGCGGTTTCATGGGAAGATTTCCGCGCCCTTGTGGGAGACGAATGGACGCCGGGAAAAAACGTGCCCTTTGATCCGGTCGCGAGCCGGCACGCGGCCAAAATCGGGCTCAAAGTCGTCTGCGCCGCCGGACGCGATCTTGAAAACCTGAAAAAAATCCTCTCCGGGGAAGATTTTACCGGCACGACAATTGGTTAAAACGAAACCCTGCTTACGCGGGGTTTCGTTTTAACCTTGGGAGTTTTGCGGTAAAGAACCCGCGAACCGTAATTAACAGCATAACCACCGCAAAACTCCTTGGCGAAACCCCCGCGGAGGTTTTTGCTTTAACCTTGCGCCCCGGGCCTCTTTTACGTTATGATGTTCCGGTATTATATCAGGAACATTAACTAGGAGGCAGTAATGGATATTTCTCCCCTGCAAAAAGCCCGGTACGGTTATAAGCCAAGGCTCCCCGCCTGTCTTGCCGGGGACATCGGCGATATCGCCGTTGAATTGGGCGTCCCAACCGAATCGATCTCCGACAGGGAAGATCTAAAGGCCCTGTTCAGGCATACCTACGGCAAGCCTCTGGTCTCTTTTGTCAAGGAAAAAAACGAAGCCATACGCCGCGAGCTCAAGGCGGGCGTTATACTTTCGGGCGGGCAGGCTCCCGGCGGGCACAATGTCATTGCCGGTCTTTACGACGGCCTTAAAAAAGGCAATCCCGCGTCGAAACTTTTCGGGTTTCTCGGAGGCCCAAGCGGGCTTATCGAAAACAAGGCGCTGGAAATAACGGACACAATAATCGACGCGTACCGCAATACAGGCGGTTTCGACATGATAGGTTCCGGCAGAACCAAGATAGAAACCCCGGAACAGTTCGCCTTCTCCCTTGCCACCATACAGAAACTGGGCCTTAACGCGGTGGTGATCATAGGGGGAGACGATTCCAATACCAACGCGGCCCTTCTGGCCGAATACCTGAAGGAAAAAGGCTCGGACGCCCAGGTAATAGGCTGTCCCAAAACCATAGACGGGGATCTTAAAAACGAATACATCGAAATTTCCTTTGGTTTTGACACCGCCTGCAAAACCTACAGCGAACTTATCGGAAATATTGAAAGGGACGCGGCAAGCGCGAAAAAATACTGGCATTTCATCAAGCTCATGGGAAGGGCGGCAAGCCACATCGCCCTTGAATGCGCCCTGGAGACGCAGCCCAACATCTGCCTTGTCTCCGAAGAAGTGGAAGCCAAGGAGCTTTCGCTGGATCAGGTGGTGGATCATATCTGCGCGTCCGTTGTGAGGCGGGCGGAAAACCACGAAAATTTCGGCGTGGTGCTTATTCCCGAAGGGCTCGTGGAATTCATCCCTGAAATAAAAAAACTTATAGAAGAACTCAACAACGTCATAGCCTGTGACGCGGGTGAATTCGCTTCGATCAGTTCCTTCATCGATCAGACAGGCTGGCTGAGAATGAAACTGTCTGACGGTTCGTACAGCCTGCTCCAGAGCCTTCCCCCCGATATAGCGAAGGAATTTCTTATGGACAGGGACCCCCACGGGAACGTTCAGGTTTCCCGGATCGAGACGGAAAAACTTCTCATCAGCATGACCGAAAAGAAACTCCGGGAGCTGAAAAAAAACGGGCTTTACAGGGGAAAATTCAGCCCCCTTGGGCACTTCATCGGCTATGAAGGCCGTTGCGCCTTTCCCTCCAACTTTGACGCCGATTACTGCTACAGCCTCGGTTTCAGCGCCTTCGTTCTCATCGCCTCGGGGCTTTCGGGCTACCTTTCCAGCGTCCGCAACCTTACCGCCCCTGTACCGGAATGGAAGGCGGGAGGCGTTCCCCTTACCATGATGATGAATATGGAACGGCGTCACGGCGCGAAGAAGCCGGTTATCAAGAAGGCGCTGGTGGATCTTGACGGAAAACCTTTCAAAACATTCGACGCCCAGCGGGATATCTGGGCGGTCAAAACCTCTTTCCTTTTTCCCGGCGCGGTGCAGTACTTCGGGCCGCCCGAAGTCGCGGATGAACCTTCCAAAACCCTGAAGCTGGAACATACGTGAAAAGGACGCTCCGTTGACGGCGGTTTTTCTTGTCCTCCTCCTCGTCGCCGGAGCGCTTCTGTTTGCCGTCATCGGGGTGGCTGTGCTTCTGGGAAAAACGGGCGAGGCTGAAAACCGCATA
>JAISEB010000234.1 GCA_031264395.1 Treponema sp.
CGGAGGGCCGCGGACATTCTTGCCCGCGCCCTTGAGGAAAAGGACGCGCGGGACATTCTTTGCCGGGAACTTTATCCGCTTCTTTTTCCCGAAAAAGATCCGGCCGGGGCGGATCTTCCGGAATTAAAAGACGCCGTTTACGCGCTGGCGCGGCGCGCGGCGGGGAACAACCATGGAAGATAAAAGCTATTTTTTTGAACAGAACCTCCTGGCCCTTTCGGCCTCGGATCCGCTCCTGTGTTCCAGGCTTTCCGCCGCGGAGACTACCCGGAACTGCTACAAATTCCTTACCTCGCAGTCGGGCAGGGTTGTACCGGCGATCACCGGGCCCGACGGCGCGGCCCATCCCCTTCATTCGCTTGTCGATCCCGAACGGGAGGGCAGGCGGCTTGCCGGGGCGGCCGGGGAAGACGGCTTCCTTGTGTTCCTGGGGCTGGGCGGAGGCTACGCGGTTGAGGCGGCGCTGGCCGGGGAAGATACGGGGCTGGTTCTTGCCGTGGAATACAACATCAACGGGGTGGCGGAGCTGCTGTGCTCGCGGGAATACATAGGCATTCTGGGGGACCCCCGTTTCCGCCTCCTTGTCGATCCTTCCCCTGAACTGCTTGAGGCGTATATTCTGGAAAATTACCTGCCCGCCCTTTCCGGAGGCATACGGACCTTTCCCCTCCGTTCCCGCGTAGAGGAAGACAGGGCGCGGTTCGGCGGCGCGGGAGAGGCCATTGCGCGGGCCATTGAAAAACTTTCGGCGGATTATTCGGTTCAGACATGGTTCGGCAGGCGGTGGTTTTCCAACATCATAAGAAATCTCAGGGCGGCCGAAGGAGACTACGGCCCGGTTTCCGCCATACGCGAGGCGGCCGTCTGCGCGGCGGGGCCCTCGCTGGACGGGGCGATTCCCCTTATCAGGGAAAGACGGGAAGAGGACGCCGGGAAGGGGATCTACCTTATCGCCGCGGACACAAGCCTTTCCGCCCTGCTCGCCGGAGGCGTGAAGCCCGACGCGGTGGTTTCCATAGACTGCCAGCACATCAGTTCCCGCCATTTTACGAAGGATCTTCCGCCCGGCACGGAACTGTTTCTCGATCTGGCAAGCCCGCCCCTTGTGGCGTCCCGTTCCGCCCGCCCGCGTTTTTTTTCGGGGGGGCATCCCCTTGCCGGGTACGTTTCCCGCGTGTGGCGTTCCTTTCCTTCGGTGGACAGCTCCGGGGGAAACGTCGCCTACGCGGCGCTTTCGCTCGCGGAGTACCTTGGCGCATCGAGGATACAGGTATACGGCGCGGATTTTTCCTATCCGCGCGGGCTGATGTACGCGCGGGGAACGTACCTGTACCCCTACTTCGGCGAAAGACAGAACCGCCTTTCTCCGCTTGAGGGCCTGTTTTCGGGCTTTCTCTACAGGAACCCGTCGCTCGCGAAGGTACGGCGCGAAAACGGGGACTGGTACTACGAAACGGACACCCTTTCGTTCTACCGGAAACGGTTCGAGGAAAAAGCCGCCCGGCTGTCGTCGGGAAAAGACAGGCCCGCGGCCGGGGGAAGCGCGGTTATCAGCGTAACGGGCCCCCGCGAACGGCGCATCTTTTCGGCGGGCGTTCCCCGTACAAGCGCCGCGGAATTCCTCGAGCGCTACCGGGCGGGCATACGGGCTCTGGGAAAGGGAAACCGCCGCATACCCGCCGGCCTTTCCCCCGATGAGCGGCTGCTCCTTACCACCCTCCTGCCGGGGGCGGCGGCCTTCAAGGGAAGGAACAGCCGGATCAGGACGGCGGAACTTCTGGAAGAGGTCACCGCCTGGTGCGAAGGCGAAATAGACAGGGTCCTTGCCGCATGGGATTTCCCCCGCCGGGGCGCGGTTCAGCCTAAACTTGACCCGCAACCCGGAATATGATCACGCAGTAATTCCGAATTCAAAATAACCACGGACAGACACAGACCAACACGGACAAAAGATATATTTGAAACTAAAAGTCCGTTCTGTCCGTGAAGTCTGTGGTTAAATTCTTCCTTTCTCGACTTTTTCTCATTTAATTGACCGCGCAACGGTCTTCCTTGCGGTTAAAAAATTCTGCGGGTCAAGAATAAGGTTCAGGGCGGGGTATGGCCCTGCGTGTCAATCATCGTTAGCTGCCGTCAGCCGCCGAAAATAAAGGCGCCGTACCCCACAAAGGAACCGGGCGCGGGACTTCCGGGAAAAGCGTCCGCGCTTGTGCCGTAGGCGGCGAGACGGGCCCGCCCTCCCCTCCCCGGCGGCTTTTTTCCGGCCTCCGCGGCGGTAATTTCCGCCACGTACCCCGTCGCGCCAAGGACCGCGCCGGCCGAACAGGCGGACCTGTCCCTTTCGGCCCTGTCAAGAATTTCCAGGGGATCTCCTCTTTCAACGGCGTCAATAAAGGCCCTGTCGTTGACATTCCTTACCCAGTCAAGGGCGTCTTTCCCGCTTCCCATGGGCGAAAAACCGTAATTGATCCCGTAATGGGTAAGATCCGTGGAGCCCAGAACGGCGACGGTCCGGCCTGTACGCAGGGCGGCGCGGGCAAGGATCTTCCCCGCCTCAAAGGAAAATTCCTCCGCGGGGAGCCTCATCCAGAGGACGCGGGAGGCGGGGTGAAAGTAACGGACCATGGGCAGAAGCACCTCGACGGTATTGTCGGCGGCGGAGTCCTCCTCCGTTCCCGAAAGCCCGGCCATTTCCCCTTCCACAAGCTCCCGCAGTTCGCCGTCTATCATGATGTTCCCAAGGGGAGTTTCCACGGCGTCCTCGCGGGCAAAAAGCGGCGGCGCGCCCCCCGGCAGATGGCCGCCGATGACGGCGATTGTTTCCGCCTTTGCAAGGGAAGAAACGGCAACAGCCGCTATGGCGCCGGAAAAAAACCAGCCGGCGTGGGGGGCGACGGCGGCGGGGGCGTTTTTCGGGGCGGCCTTGTCCCGCAAAAAACGGACGATTTCTTCACTTTCCGCCGGATACCAGCCTCGGGGAAGGCTCATTTTCCTTAAATTCATGCCATTTCCCCGTGTTTTTTACGTTTCATTGTAGCGTAAGCAAAAAAAAACATGTATAATGTCCTTTATGGGTCAAAAAAACTATAGTGTCCTGACTTCAATTATAGCTTCGGTCTGTATTTTTGTGTACCTTGCGGCCCTGGTCTACGCGGGAATCAAGCTCTATATCAGCGTTGACGAACGCCGCGTCACGGCGGAACGGGAATTTTTTGATCTCGCCGACCGCGCCACGGCGGCCGGTGTACTGGGATTCATGGATCAGCCGTTCATAACCGCCATTGAGGACGCCATTGCCGAGTCCCGGACCATAGAAGGGGTGATCATCTCCGGCCCCGACGGGGAATACGCCTTTGAGCGCGAAGGCGGCGGGACCATTGCCTGGGTGAACGGTTCGCCCAGGTTCAAGTCCCGGCCGGATCTGATCCGCGAGCCGCTCTTCCTCCCCCTGCGCATCGAAGGGCTGCGAAACGGGAACATCCGGGCGGCGGCCCTCGCGGTGGATTATTCCCTTGTCGCCGGGGTGCTCAAACAAACCCTCATCATGGTGCTGGCGGCCCTGGCGCTGGCCTTTTTTACGCTGCTGCTTGAATCGCTTGTGGGTAAAGGCAGGTGGACGGAAATTTCCCCTCAGGGGGGAGACCGTTTTGATCCTCTCGCCGGCCGCCCCCTCAGGCAGGATGAAATCACGCCGAGATCCAGGTATCCCCGGTACAGGCCGGCCCGCGAAGCTCCCGTTCCCCCGGCAGCGCCGCCCGCCCCGAAGGCGGAGCCGCTGTCTTCGGCCGCGCCGGAGATCCTCCGTGAGGCGGAGAGGGAAGCCCCTTCTCCCGGCGAAAATTCCGGCGCTCTTTTGCCCCGGGAAAACGACGAGGCCGGCCCGCGCGGGCTTTTTTCGCCGCACGGCAATATAGGGTGGGAAGACTACACCCTCGAACGCCTTGCCGCGGAACTGCACCGCTGCGCGTCCTTTGAGCAGGATCTTGTCTTCATCGTCATGGAGTTCAGGAATCTCAAGTCTCCGGACGACGGCTTCTACAACGAATTTGCCGACGAGGCGGTCAACTTCTTCACCCTCAGGGATCTTATCTTCGAAAAGGGCGACCGGGGGATCTCGATCATCTACCCCAACATCGATCTTGATATGGGCTTTACCAAGGCGGAGGAATTTCACAGCCGCCTCATGAGCAAGTATTCGTTCGCCTCAAAAACCGATCTCTGCATAGGGATCAGCTCCCGTTCAGGGAGGCTCGTGGACGCCGAACGCATCATCTTTGAGGCGTCGGAATCCCTGGCGCGGGCCCTTAAAGATCCGGTTTCCCACATTGTGGCGTTCAAGAGCGATCCTGAAAAATACAGGGAATTTATACGGACAAAAAGTTCCGGTTAAAAAGCGTCCTGTTCTTCTTCGCTTTCAATCTTCACTTTCAAAAAAACCGGCGTCCCGGAAGAGGCGTCCCATTGTCCATTCCGGCATAACGTACACATAGGGACGGGCGGCGTTTTCGCCTCCGGCCGAAACATAAACCCGGGCAAGACGGCGGCCCGATTCGTCCGCGGGCCCGAACCGTATGGTGTAGATCCTGTTGCTGCCCGTCTCAATGACAATGCTTCCGTCGTTAAAGAAAGCGTCCTGGGGATCCTCTTCGCTGAAATCCCCGGCAAGGACGGTAACAAGCGTCCGCGCGTAGTTTTCCGAGGCGGCCCTGCCGGGCTTCCGCACGCCGTCTATGATCCACCCGTTCCCGGAACGGGAAAACACGCGGACGCCTCCCGGAGGCCCCCCCCGGGGCGGGGAAACGGTGATGCGCTGGACCAGCGAAGTGTCCGTTTCCCCGGTAAGGGCAAGATCGTACCACAGCGAAGGCGCCGAAAAAATATAGCCTGAAAAACGATCTTCCCCCAAGCGGATTTCACTCTCGCCCGGCCGGCGGAGATACACGTTCCGCCCGGTGCTGTCCGCGTTCCCCACCAGAAGATCCAGCAGGGGAGGGCCGGAGCCGCCCCGCACCAGCACGCGGGACGCACGGTCCCCGTCGAGCCCCAGCCTCGCGGCGGAGGAAGCGGAGGAATACAGCCTGGAATAATCCCCGCGCGCGGTGAAGGCGGAAAGAAAATCGTCAACACGGGCATCGCGCGCGGGGTAGTCCCTGCCGCCCCTTACGGCGCGCCAGAGGCCGCCGCGCCTTACAAGCGTAACGGCTTCCCGGCCCGTGTCCGCGGCCGGAATAATGTCTATCCTGTCCGCCGCGTCTTTCGCGCCGGCGGAAAGCCAGGCATAGGAAGCCTTCCGCGCGGAAAGCCTTCCGGGATCAAAAAAAACAAGGAGAAGCCAGGCCAAAGCGAGGATCGCGGCAAGGGCCGCGTGAAAAAGAAGACGCCGCCTGTAGTCCGTGTTAGATCCTGTATTTTCCACGCCTCCTCCTTCCCGAAATTATAAAAAAGACGGCAAGAACCCCCAGCGGAAGGAGGACCATGTTAAGGACACGGACAAAACGGGCGGCCGAGGAAAAGCGGCCGGGGTCCGCGATGCGGTCGAGCCGCGCCCCGCCGCGTAAACGGCTGCGCAGGACTATGATGTCGTCATCGTTTGTCAGCCAGTCAAGGGAGCGGAGCAGAAAGCCGGTGTTACGCTCCATGGCGCCTGTATACAGGGCAAGGGAGGAAAACATGTCGGCGTCTCCTGTCACCACGATGCGGGAAGGGCGCCCTTCGGCCGCGCCGTCAAACCATGAGGGAAAGATCCCGGAAAGCGCGGCGGCCATGACGAAGGTTTCCCCCGCGCCTTCATCCCGCTCGTAGAGCGAAGGGGCGTCAAAGGCGGTGACAAAATCGCCGTCCATGATCCGCGCCCCGTTTGTGGTTGTAAAGAGGGGAACGGCCTCTACGCCGCCGGGCGCGGCAAGTTCCACGGGGCTGGGCCAGAAGAGGTCGGCCCCCTCAAAGCGGGCGCTCACAGGGTGATCCGCCCTGCCGGAAGAAGCCTGTATGCTTATCCAGTGGGGATAGGGCGGCGCCCTCAGGGCGGGCATGTCAAGCACAAGCGCTTCCCTTACTACAGCGCCGTAGGAGGCGACCATGGCAAGAAGGCCCTGGTCGCGCACCTTCCGGGCCTCCAGAGTTTCCCTGTCGACATCGACACCCTCAAGGGCGAACAGGGCCTTTCCCCCGCCTCTTATATATCTGTCGATACGGTACAGGGCGCTTTCGTCAAGCTCCCCGGCCCCGCCCAGCACGACGAGCGCCGAAAGGTTTTCGGGGATCTCCCCGCCGCCGGGAAGCCAGAGGACGCGGAAACCGGAACGTATCATGGCGGCTGCCGCCGGGCCGTAGTCGCCGTCCCGGCTGCGGGAACTGTCGCCCGAAATGATCCCGACATTCCGCTCTCTGTTCCGTATCAGGGAACGGATGCGGGAAGTAAGGTCGTATTCAAGGGAATCGAGCGAAAACACAAAGGGAATCACCTCGGCCTTTTCAAGGTACTCGATGGCGACGCCCGAATAGACCGTGGCAAGAACCGCCCCGTCCTTTTCCATGATTTCCACCTGCCGGGGCTGTATTCCCGCTTCCCCGGCGCGCCCGGCCGGTTCCGCCCTGTCGGGATCGCGGACGGCAACTGTGATCCTGCCCCGCGAAGAGGCGGCGTATTCCCCAAGCATGTCCTCAATCGTCCGGGGAACGGGACTTGAGGCGCGAAGCCTACCGGACACATAGTAGATAACGCGCACCTCGTCTTCGATTTCAAAGTACAGGTTCCGGGAAACGGGGGAAAGGGTATAGGCCTTGTCCCCGGTCAAATCAAAACGCAGGGGAACGCGGCCGCCCGCAAGCAGCGCGAAGAAGAAAGCCAAAAGAGAGAGGAACGTCAGCGCGTCCGTCTGCCTTCTTGTCACTACTTCCATCTCCTGTAGAGAAGAACCCTGGTGTTAAGGTAGAGAAACAGAAGCGTCAAAATGACAAAGAAGAAGAGATCGCGCATGTCGACGACGCCGCGGGTAAAACTTTCAAAATGAAAGGAAAGCGACACAGAGGCGGCAAGGGACGCAAGGACGCCGGGAAGGGCGAAGTTCGCCGCGAGCCTGTTGACGAGCATTACCACCATGAGCGCCGCGGCGCTTCCGAGAAAACTTCCGGCCTGGCTTTTTGAAAGGCTTGAAAAGAGGAGCCCCAGCGCGGCGGCGGCGGCGGCAAGGAGCAGCGCCCCAAGATATTCGGCGAAGATCACCCCGCCGTCAAAGCCGCCGAAGGGAAGAAGGCTCAGGGGAAGGGGAACGGTAAGAAGAAGCATGACGGCAAGGGAGGCCATGACGGCGGCAAATTTCCCCAGCACGAGATCCCACTCGGAAAAGGGCATGGTAAGGAGCAGTTCCATGTTCCCCGTCTTCCGCTCCTCGGCCCAGCTCTTCATGGTAACGGCGGGGATTATGAAGATGAAGGCCAGGGGAAAGGCGGCAAAGTAACCGCGCAGGGAAGAAACGCCCATGGCGAAGAAACGTTCAACATAAAAAAACCAGATCGAGGTAAAGAGAAGAAAAAACACCGCCGCCCCCCAGGAAGCCGGGGAAAGAAGAGAGGACAACAGTTCCTTCCGGGCAAGGGCCGCGGCGCGGGGAAAAAATTTCACGGGGACTTCTCCGGCGCGTTTCCGCCCTTGTCAGGGGCAGTCAGCTTTACAAAGATGTCTTCCATGCTTGCGCGTTTTCTTTCCATCGAAAGGATCTTGAATCCTTCCGCCCCGGCCCAGTCAAAGAGGCGTTCCCCCGCCTCATCGCCGCCTCGCGAGACGGAAAGGCGGAGGCGGGCAAGATCCGGTCCCGCGCTTTCGGCGGAAAGAACGGTAAACCCCTCCCCGCCCCTCCCCGCCGGGGCGGAGGGAAAGCCCCTTACAAGCAGCTCCCAGACCCCCGCCGTTCCGGCTATGTCTTCGGGCCTTCCCTGCGCGGCAACGCGGCCGCCGTTCATGATCAGCACCCGCGGACACACCGCCTCGGCTTCACTCAGGATATGCGTCGAAAGAATGACGGTCTTGCGTTTTCCCAGTTCCTTTATAAGAGAGCGGATCTCCAGTATCTGGTTCGGGTCAAGACCGGCGGTCGGTTCGTCAAGAACAAGAACAGGCGGATCGTGGATAAGGGCCAGGGCCAGGCCCGTCCGCTGCCTGTAGCCCTTTGAAAGGGTTTCCACGCGCCTGTTTCCAACCGGAACGAGAGCGCAAAGCTCAAGGGCCGCCCGGACGGCATCCTTCCGTTTCTTCACGGGAACAAGGCGCGCCCCGGCGGCGAAACGCAGGTGCTCCTCCACGGTAAGCTCGCCGTACAGGGGAACGTTTTCGGGAAGATAGCCTAGACGCTTCTTTGCCTCCACGGGATCTTCCTCCACGGAGACGCCCTGTATGAGGGCGCTTCCTTCAGAGGGGAAATGAAAACCCGTGAGTATTTTCATGACGGTGGTCTTTCCCGCGCCGTTGGGCCCGAGAAGGCCCAGCACTTCTTCCTTCCCCGCGGAAAAAGATACGTCTTTTACCGCCTCAAAGGTTCCGTAGCGTTTACAGAGACCGCGCGCCTCTATCATGGTTCATCGTATTCAATGGGAAAGACGGTACGGTCGCGGGACAGCACCGTTTCGGGAAACACGGCCTCCGCTTCCCTCGCAAGCTGCTTCAGGTTGAACTCGGTGTAGCGGGGACTGTAGTGTATCAGGGCAAGTTTCTTTACCCGCGCCTCAAGGGCGATGCGGGCCGCCTGCTCCGCCGTCATGTGTTTCTTTTCCCTGGCGCTTTCCTCAAGCTCCTTTTCAAACATCCCCTCGCAGACAAGAAGATCCGAACCCGCCACCTCTTTCGAAATTCCCGGAAAGGCCATGGTGTCGGTAACAAAGGAAAATTTCCGGCCGGACCTCGGCGCGCCAAGCACGTCGGAAGGACTGACTTCCCGGCCGCCCGGGAGGGCCACGGTCTCTCCCGACTGCAGGCGGGACCAGAGGGGGCCGCGCGGCACGCCCAGCGCCTCCGCCCTTTCGGGATGAAACTCGCCGGGCCGCATGTCTTCCTCAAAAACATAACCGAAACAGGGCTTGGTGTGCCGCAGGGAAAAACAGCGCACATGAAAACATTCGCCCTCATAGACAATTCCCGGTTCGGTTATTTCCTTTACTATGATCTCGTAATTGATATACATATCAAGAACCCGCCGGTTCATTTCGATGTATTCGCCTATGCGCGGAGGCCCTATGATGTAAAGAGGATCGTCCCTGTCTACCTGCGAGGAAAGCATTAAAAGGCCGGGAATGCCGGTAACGTGATCCGCGTGGGTGTGGCTCACAAAAACGGCGGATATCTTCTTCCATCTGAGGTTAAGCCGCCTTAAAGACACCTGCGTTCCCTCGCCGCCGTCAAA
>JAISEB010000251.1 GCA_031264395.1 Treponema sp.
TTTTTAGGCACATTGCGAAATCGCCCCCATTAAGGATTTTCGCCTATGCCTATGCACACCGCGACGCCGCGCTCCCGGCCGGGAATGCCGCCGTGGACGGGAACGTTGACGATCCGCACTGTCCCGTCTTTTCCACGTACCGCCATGGCGCTTGAACCGCCGCCGTCAAGGTTGATGCCGCTTGAGGCGCCAAGGCTCCGCAAGAGCAGCGCCGTTTCCGCCTCCGTGGCTCCCCTGCTTCCCGCCCGCCTTCCGTCTATGACAAGGAGATACAGGATGCGGCCGTCCCGCGAAAAGCCTGCGGCGCTCCGGGGGTAGCGCGCGTCCGTCCGCCGTGTCCTTTCAAGGGGCTTTCCGTCCGCAAGCACGGCGTAGAAACCCCCGGCCGCGTGCATGATCTTTTTCCCTGTTTCCCGGGAATCCGGCGCGTCCGCCTGGGATACCACAGCCCCCGTCCCGTCCGCGTAAAAGACGGCGGCGTCGTAGGGCGGACGGGGAGGGGCTGTCATGACGCCTTCCGAACCGGCCAGGCCCACGATCCTCCGCGCCTCGCCTTCCCGCGCGGAAGAGGGGTCAAAAGGCGTCGCGTTAATCCCGGCGGCAAGGGCGTTCCGCCTGACAAAACCGCTGACAAAGGTGCTGGGAACCGTGCCCGTACCGGTTCCGTCGTCTCCCCCGGAACCCTCTTGTGTTTCGCCCGCCCCCACAACAATCCTGATCTTGGGCGAAGAAAGATCGGCCCGCACGGCCCAAAATTCCATTTTTGGCCCGGCGATCTTTCCGGCGAAAATGGCAAGGGCCGCTTCTCCGCCGTCCTCCTTCCCGCCTGTTTCCAGGGACTCCCAGACAGGGACGGCCGTTTCCACCGACGAAAAAAGCGGCCTTGCCGCCGCGCCCCGCATGAACGGCGCGGACGAGGCGCAGGAGGCGGCAAGAACGGCGATCAGCGAAAATAGCACGATCCGTGTTTTCATAATGTACCTATAAGTATAGTAGAAATTTTAACCTCAAAGGAGACCGCTGCCGGGGCGCATTGCTTTCCGGCCTCTCTTCATGCTATCTTTTACACATGGAAACGGCAGTCTGCGGCGCGGTAACGGGTTTCAACTTCGGGAAAGCCGCGGCGGGCGGAGCTGCTCTTTGAGGGAGGTTTTTATGATTATTAAACGGAATGAAATGAAGGGCGAAACAAAGGAGAAGATGCGGGGAGGCGAAGGAGCGGTTTCCTTTGTTCACTTTACCGATTGTGCAAACGAAAAAAACATACGAATGCTGGCGGAACTTACCCTGCCGCCCGGCGCGTCCATCGGGTACCATCAGCATGACGGTGAAACCGAATACTTTCTCATCGTTTCGGGGAGCGGCGTTGTCAGCGACAACGGTGCGGAAAGGCCGGTCGCGGCGGGCGATGCGGTCATCACGGGCGGCGGCGCGTCCCACGGTGTTAAAAACACGGGAAGCGTTCCCTTGGTCATGCACGCTGTTATTGTTACCTACTGAAGATGTGCGGCATAGTCGGGTACATAGGCGGGGAGGAAGCCGCCCCCATTCTGCTGCGGGGGCTCCAAAAGCTCGAATACCGGGGCTACGATTCGGCGGGAATCGCGGTGCTGGGGGAAGCGGGGCTGAAGGTGTGCAAGTCCAAGGGAAGGCTTGCGGCGCTTGAAGAAAAAATCGCCCTGGAAAACGCCTCCGCTTTGCCCGGCGCGGCGCGGGGTACGCTCTCCCTTGAGGGGACCATGGGCCTTGGCCACACCAGATGGGCGACGCACGGGGAACCTTCCGATGTCAATTCCCATCCGCATACCGACGTATCAGGCAAGATTGCCGTGGTACACAACGGCATCATAGAAAATCACGCAAAGCTCCGCGCGTGGCTCAAAGATCACGGCGTCGCTTTCCGCAGCGAAACGGATACGGAAGTCATAGCCCACCTTATCGATTTTCACTACAACGGCGATCTGCTCCGCGCGGTAATGGAAACCATACAGCGGCTGGAAGGCTCCTACGCGCTTGGAATCATCTGCGAGAACGAGCCCGACAGGATCATCGCGGTGCGCAGGGAAAGCCCCCTTGTGGCGGGAGCGGCCGCGGGAAGCAGCTTCATCGCCTCGGATGTGCCCGCCTTGCTGGAACACACGCGGGATGTCTATTATCTTGACGACAGGGAAATTGCCGTGCTGTTCCGGGACCGCATTGAATTTTACAACGATGAAGGACAGCCCGTCTTAAAGGAGACTGCGCGGGTAAGCTGGGACGCGGCCGAAGCGGAAAAGGGCGGCTATGAACATTTCATGCTCAAGGAAATTCACGAGCAGCCCAGGGCGCTTGTTGATACCTTGCGGCCAAGGATACGGAACGAAGAGAGCACGGACGGTTCGGCGCCTTTCCGTTCGATTAACCTTGAAGAGATAGGCTTTGATTCATCCTGGGCCGGGGCGGGCCGGGTAGTAATTGCCGCGTGTGGCACCGCATGGCACGCGGGGGTTGTCGGCAAATACGCGTTCGAGCATTACGTGCGCATTCCTGTCGAAGTTGACGTTGCCTCCGAATTCCGCTACCGCAATCCGGTGCTTGATCCGGCAAACCCCGGCGGGGATATTTTCATCATCATAAGCCAGTCAGGCGAAACCGCCGATACGCTGGCGGCAATGCGCATGGCAAAGAAGAAGGGCGCGCGGATAGTCGCCATAACCAATGTAGTAGGATCAACGCTTGCCCGCGAGGCGGATCTTGTCATGTATACATGGGCGGGCCCGGAAATCGCCGTGGCGTCCACCAAAGCCTTTACCACGCAGCTCATGTGTTTGTACCTCATGGCGGTACGGCTTGGTTTTCTGCGCGGGACGCTTGACGGCGAAGCCTCTGCCGCCGCGATTGAAGCAATGGAAAAAATTCCCCAGGCGGCCGAAAAGATACTTTCCGAAAAAGAAAAGATTCAGCGTTTCGCAAGCAGGCAGTTCAACAAAACCAAGGTGTTCTACATGGGCCGCCTCTTCGATTACGCGGTCAGCATGGAAAGCGCGCTTAAATTAAAGGAAGTAAGCTACATACATTCGGAGGCGTTTGCCGCCGGGGAATTGAAGCACGGCCCCATCGCGCTTGTGGATCAGCACACGCTGGTAACGGCAATCTGCACACAGAGCCGCCTCTTTGACAAAATGGATTCCAACATAAAGGAAATAAAGGCCAGAGGCGGAACCGCCGCGGTCATCACCTATGAAGACGTTACCGCCTTTGATGAAACCGCCGACGAGATCTTCCGTATACCCCGTACCGACGAAAGCCTTTCGCCCCTGCTTTCGGTTATCCCTTCGCAGCTCTACGCCTATTACTGCTCCGTGCTTCGCGGCCTCGATCCCGACAGGCCGCGCAACCTGGCAAAATCGGTAACGGTAGAATAGCCCGCCG
>JAISEB010000266.1 GCA_031264395.1 Treponema sp.
TCTATAGCCAAGGCCGCGAAAAATCCCTATTATTTCCGGGGGGAGCGTGTGGATTACAGGCAGGCGGGCGTTAATATTGAAGAAGGTTACCGGGCTGTCGGGAAGTACCGGGAATATGCGGCGGCGACTGCAAACGGCGCCGTGCTGAACGGGCTGGGCAGTTTTGCGGGGATGTTTTCGCTTAAAGAATGCATGGACGGCATGGCGGAGCCTGTTCTTGTATCCGGGACCGACGGGGTCGGAACAAAACTGGATATTGCCTTTGCCATGAAAAAATACGACACGGTCGGCATTGACTGCGTGGCCATGTGCGTCAACGATATACTCTGCCATGGGGCGCGTCCGCTTTTTTTTCTTGATTATATTGCCTGCGGAAAACTCGAGGCCGGTGTCGCGGCTGAACTCGTCAAGGGCGTCGCGGCCGGCTGCCGGGAAACGGGAAGCGTTCTTCTGGGAGGCGAGACGGCGGAAATGCCCGGCTTCTACGACGAGGGAAAATACGATCTGGCGGGTTTTGCGGCCGGCATCGTGGATCGCGGCAGGATCATTGACGGAAGCAAGATCCGGGAAGGGGACGCCGTTATCGGCATTGCCTCTTCGGGAGTCCATTCCAATGGTTTTAGCCTTATACGCAAGGTTCTTCCTGATTTGAATGAAGACTTCGGTGGCATGCCGCTGGGCATGGCGCTTCTTGAGCCGACACGGTTGTATGTCAAACCTGTTTTGGGCCTTATGGAACGGATTGAGATCAGGGGAATGGCCCACATTACAGGCGGCGGTTTTTACGAAAACATCCCCCGCATGTTTGCGCGCGGGAAAAACGGAGAAGCGCTCTTTGACGCGGTGATACAAAAGCCCTCCTACGGACGGGGAGAGGGGGGCGCGTGGACGGTTCCTCCCGTTTTTGCCCGTATAGCGGCAGGCTGCGCCGGGGCAGCCGGAACGGAGGCTTCGGGAACCGGCGCGCTTGAAAACGATCCCGGCCTTGAAAAAATGATGTTTGCTACTTATAACATGGGCATTGGTTTTGCTGTCGCGGTTGATCCCGGCGACTCTTCCGAAGCCGTTGAATACCTCGGCGGCCGGGGTTTTCCTGCCTGGAAAATAGGCCGCGTTGAAAAGGCTCAAAGAGGCGGCGGAGAATTGCGGTTTGAATGACGTGAACATCCTTGTTCTTGTTTCGGGAAACGGCACGAACCTTCAAGCGCTGATTGACGCCGAACGCGGCGGCCGTTTCCGGGGCGGAAAAGAGCATTCCGGCGGGCGTATTGCCGCGGTCATCTCCGACAGGCCCGCCCGCGCCCTTGACCGCGCCGAAGAGGCGGGCATTCCCGCGTATACCGAAATGCCCCGCCTTTCCCTTGAGCCGGCCGAAAGGCGGCGCGAACTTTCGGACCGCATCCTTGGCATTGCCCGGAGAATGGATGCGGAGTTAATTGTGCTTGCGGGTTTTCTTTCAATACTCGAAGGGGATATCATAAAAACCTATGAGGGAAAAATCATCAACATACATCCAAGCCTGCTTCCCAAATTCGGGGGAAAGGGAATGTACGGCGAAAGAGTTCACCGGGCGGTGATTGAGGCGGGCGAAAAGGAATCGGGCTGTACTGTTCACATCGTTGACGCGGGAACCGATACGGGGCCCGTTATCCTTAGGCGGAAGGTTCCTGTGCTGGACGGGGACAGCCCCGCCGCGCTTGCCGGACGCATACATGATGAAGAACACATTGCCATAACGGACGCTGTGGCCGTGATGCTGCGGCGCTTGAAAAAGTAACAGGGGAAGACAATGAAAAAGCGCGCCCTTATCAGCGTCTATAACAAGGACGGCATTGACGGCCTTGCCGCGTTTCTTGATGATTCAGGATGGGAGATACTTTCCACAGGCGGAACGGCGGGGATCCTGCGGGAAAAGAACATTCCCGTTACCGATATTTCGGCGGTAACGGGGTTTCCCGAATGCCTTGACGGACGGGTCAAGACGCTTCACCCCGCCGTTCACGCGGGGCTTCTTGCCAGACGGAACGAAAAATCCCATATGGAAACACTGGACAGGCTTTCCCTGGCTCCCATCGATCTTGTCTGCGTCAACCTGTATCCGTTTTTTGAAAAATCAGGCGAAGGACTTTCCCTCGATGAAACCATAGAATTTATCGACATAGGCGGACCCGCGATGCTTCGTTCCGCGGCGAAGAATTTCAGGGATGTCATAGTTCTTGCCGATCCGGCCGATTACGGGGAAGTTGTCGCGGCGCTTAAGTCGGGCGCGGTGTCCGAAGCGCTGCGGAAGCATCTTGCGGCCCGCGTGTTCACGCTTACGTCGGCCTATGACGCGGCGGTTGCGCGTTACCTCATGGACGGCGCGGGGGACGCCGCGGACACGTTTCCCTCTTTCTGGCCGCTTTCGCTCAAAAAAATTCAAAGCCTCCGCTATGGCGAAAACAGCCATCAGAAGGCGGCGCTTTATTTTAATACGGCCGGAGGCGGGGCCCTCCCCGCGATGGAACAGCTTCACGGAAAGGAACTTTC
>JAISEB010000276.1 GCA_031264395.1 Treponema sp.
TCAAGCGGTTTTCCCACATGATCATTCATGCCCGCTTCAAGGCACTTTTCTACGTCTTCGCGGAACACGTTTGCCGTCATCGCGACAATGGGTATGCTGCGCGAGCGGGGATGGGCGGATGCCCGTATGCGCCGCGTCGCCTCATAGCCGTCCATCTCCGGCATCTGAACATCCATGAAGATCATGTCGAAGCCGTCAGGATCGGCGTCGAACATGGCGACCGCCTCAAGGCCGTTTTCCGCGCAGCGTATGTCAAGCTTGTAGGGCTCAAGCAGGGCAATCACTATCTCCCTGTTTATTTCCACGTCTTCGGCAAGCAGGATGCGCCGTCCGGCGAAAGCGGCCGTTTCTTCGGATACGTCCCTGTCCTTTGCCGCGGCAATGCCGCCCGGCCCCAGGCATTCGTTGATGATGTCGGCAATGGCCGAGGGGAAGAGGGGCTTGGACAGAAATTTATCCACGCCGGCGTCCTTCGCGGCTTCTTCTATTGTCGTCCATTCGGCGGCGGAGATCATGATGACCACCGACTTGTTTTTGTCGCCGCGTTTGATGTGCCGGGTCAGCTCCATGCCGTCCATGCCGGGCATTTTCCAGTCGACAAAATAAATGTCGTAGCCCCGGTTCCGGCTTATCATGCCGAGCGCTTCCTCGCCGCCTCCCGCCACGTCGCAGTTTAACCCTATGCGCCGGGCAAGATCCCCGAAGTACGATCTTGTTTCGGCGTCGTCGTCTATGGCCAGGACCCGCACGTTCGTCCAGTTGATGTTTGGTGAAAGGAGGCTCTCTTCTGGTTTTTCCGACCGCGCCGCCTGAATGGTGAACGTGAAGGTGGAACCCTTGCCGGGCTGTGAGTCGACCCGGATATTCCCGCCCATCATGTCGACGATGCGTTTTGAAATGGCAAGGCCCAGGCCCGTGCCGCCGAATTTGCGGGAAATGCCGGAATCGGCCTGCTCAAAGGATTTGAAGAGCCGGCTCTGCTGCTCTTCCTCAATGCCTATGCCCGTGTCGGCAACGCTGATTTCAATAGTGCAGACGCGGTCTTTTTCATCAACCAGCCTTGAGTCAAGGTGTATGGAACCCAGTTCGGGGGTAAACTTGACCGCGTTGGAAAGCAGGTTGGTGATTACCTGGGTCAGCCTCTGATCGTCCCCCGAAAGGAAAGCGGGAATGTTTTTGTCAATGTGCACGGTAAATTGCTGGCGTTTTTCGTCAATCCTGAAATTGATGACGTTCGTGACTTTCCTGAGCGTTTTTTCGAAACTGAAATCGGTGACGGAAAGTTCAAACCTGTTTGCCTCTATTTTGGACATGTCAAGAATGTCGTTGATGACGCCCAAAAGATGCGTGGACGCGTCGTCTATTTTTTTAAGGCAGTAGTCTTTCCGTTCAATATCGGCGGCCGTCTTTGCTATGGAGGTCATGCCGATAATGGCGTTCATCGGGGTGCGCATTTCGTGGCTCATGTTCGCGAGGAATTCGCTTTTTGCCCTGGCCCCCGAAAGGGCCCGTTCCCGCGCCTGGACCAGGTTTTGCGTCATTTCGTCGCGCATCAGCGCGTTGGCGACAAGGAGCGCCCCCGACCGCAGGATGCTCTTTTCTCCCGGCGAAAAACCGCGCTCGTTGTGGCAGTCGTCAAAGCTGACAAATCCCCAAAAAACATTCTGCATGAATACGGGAATTACCAGAATGGATTTTATGCCGTAGGGCGCAAGGCGTTCCCGCGCCGGATTGGGCATTTTCCGTATGATCCCGTCTATGATTTCTCCTCCCGCGAGTTTTTTTTCCCATTCGGGCATGGTGTCCCGGTAACTGAACTGCCGCATTCCCGGCGCGGTTTCCCTGTAGGCTCCTCCCGCCCATTCGCAGATTTCGCCGTAAAAGAGAACCCCCTGTTCCACGCTGTTTTTCCACAGCTGTATCCTGTCGACATCGACGCAGCGGGCCATCATTTCCATGCCCGTCTGGAGGGCGTTCTGGAAATGGCTGTCGTCCGGCGTAAGAAGAATTACCGCCGCTTCGTTTACCGCGTGGAGCAGCCTGTCCTGTTCGAGAATTTCCCTGCCCGCGCCGTCCGCCTTTTTCTTTTCATTCAGGTAGATGCGGTTTTGAAAAACAATGACAAAGCCGATAAAGAAACCCGACACAAGGAAAGACTGGACATTGTCCATATACTGGTAGATTCCCGAAAGCGGGATGACAAGGCCGGGAAAGCGGAAGCCTATATAGTAACAGGCCATTACCCAGATGATGTGGCCCGCAAGAAAGATGATCCGGCTTTTGCCTCTGAGCAGAAAAAAAATGATGACTATGCTCAGCACAAAATAGGCCGCCATGCCGCTGGCGACGCCGCCCAGGGAAAAGAGGGCAAGAGGAAGAAGAACATAGCAGAACGCGAAAAGAAAAACCCGGATGCCGATAAGGTACAATTTGAAAAAGTTGCAGAGAACGAGGAGCAGCGCCACCGACAGGGTTATGATCAGCATGATGACAATCAGAAGCAGGCTGGATCGCATGAACAGCCGGGTCACGGTGGCCACGAGGGCCGCCATGGTACCCACGGCGCATATCATGTTGAGCATTTTCGCGTCGAGGGAAAGATTATCGGAAAAGATATAGCGCCGGATCAGGTTTTTTAATTTGTTCATTGATTCCTCACTTTCCAGACCGGCTTGAACCGGCGCTTCTCCGCAGCCGGTTTTACCGCCTTCAACTCCTTTGAACTTCATTCGATGGGGGTACCCCGCGTTTTGCGCGGGGCATCTTCATTTTTGGCTTAATCTGGCGATTCCGTCCCAGCCGTCCGGGGGCGGATTTTCGCGGTATTCGCGGCAGCGCCGGCGGTACAGTTCCGAAGGGGCGTCGCCGGGCGCGAGGTTTGCCGCTTCCTCAAAGGCGTTCTCCGCGGCGGACCATTCGCGGCCTTCAAAAAGATCAAGGGCCCTGTGAAAAAGCTCCACCTGCGCAAGCATTTCAGGCGGGGCGTTTTCCGCCGTTTCAAGAATTTCATACAGGCGGACGGGAGCGGTAATTCCCACAACTTCCACCCGGTCAAGACGGCGGCTTACTATTCCGCCGCCCGCCTCCTTCACGGTGTCTTCCGAGGCGAGTATCCAGGTGCCGTACTGCTTGTTTACCCCCTCAAGCCGCGCGGCAATATTAACGGCGTTCCCCATAATAGTATAATCCATTTTTTGCCGGGTTCCCATGTTTCCCACTACCATGCTGCCGGTGTTTATTCCTATGCGGGTAAGGAGCGGGCCGGGGCTGGACCCGTTTTCCCTGTAACGGGCATTGAGTTCCCTTTCGACGCGTTTCATGGCGATTGCCGACATGCACGCGCGCCGGGCGTGATCCTCCAGTTCCAGGGGAGCGCCGAAGAACGCGATAATCGCGTCCCCTTCGTATTTGTCAATCGTTCCCCGCTGGTCAAGTACGGTGGCGCTCATTGCCGAAAGATAGTCGTTCAAAAGGAAGACCAGTTCTTCGGGATCGAGTTTTTCGGAAATGGTGGAAAATCCCTTTATGTCCGTAAAGATGGCGGACATGTGCCGCTTGGTTCCGCCGAGCTGCAGCTTGGCCGGGTCGGCAAGTATTTCCCGGACTACGTCGCCCGAAAGGTAGGTGGAAAATGCCTTGCGGATAAACTGTTTTTCCTGTTCGGTTCCGACAAAGGCAAAGGTTTCCCTTATCACCACCGCCGCCGCCATTGCCAGCGCCGGTCCCAGCGGGCCAAGAAAATATCCCTTAAAGACGAACAGGGCGAACGACAGAAGGGGCAGGAGGAAGGCGGCCCCGAGCCCAAAGACAAGGCGCAGCCCCGGTTTAAGGGAGCCGCCGGACAGTATGACAAGCGGCACGAGGAGGAGGGAAAAAAGGACGCTCCACAAAACCGGAAGCGGGGCAATAAAGGACCCGGACAGAACGGTGTCCAGCACGACGGCGTGGGTTCCCACGTTGACGTACTTCCCGTGAAAGGGGTTGACCCCTATATCCGTTGTGCCCGTATCGACCCGGCCTATGATGCACAGTTTCCCCTCAAGGGTATTTTGAAGCCTCCCGTGAATTTCAAGGAGGGCGCCGTATTCGGTATCAAGGTATTCAAGCAGCGTAGTACAGTATTGAATTTCTTCCGAAAGGGATTCGGCCAGAGCCGCTTCCGCCCGCAGGGCTTCCCGCAGCCGTTCCGTTTCGCCCGCGATGTAAAGCGGGGCGTAGGCGAGGAATTCCCCGGTGCGGGAAAGCCCCTCGTCCCTGAGCGCGATATACCGGCCGAAAGCCTCGTCCGAACATTCGCTTACAGCCTGCGCCTTTGCTTCCGCCGCCTCTTCGAACAGCGCGATGACGGGGGAGGCTTCGCGGGCGAGGCCGGGGAAGGCCCCAAGGCCCGAATAGACGAAATTTTCAAGGTACTCCTCTATGTGGGACTGGTACAGTTCCAGAGAGGAAAATTCGGCGAATGAAATATGGGTAAAACTCTTTTCGTAGGTTTCAACGGGCCAGTCAAGCATCATGGCCCCGTCCCCGTCCAGGGGAATAACCGTGTCCTTTTCTCCCGGCCTCTTTATGATGAGTTTGTTTTTCCGCAGTTCAAGGCCGGGGTTTCCCATGGAACGCATCAAGGGCGCGAAGGCAAGCTGCAGATACCAGTGATCCTTAACCTTGCGGGTAAGGAATATGCGCCGCCTTACCCCGTCCGGGTCTATGACTACGTTGGTAAAACCGGCCCCCTCCAGCGCGTCCATAAAAAGAGGGATGGGAGGCAGAATGTCGGCGCTGTTCCCCCCTGTGACCCCCGGCGCGGCGGCAACGGGCCAGGAAAAACGCTCTTCGGCGACAAGACGCCGCAGGGCCTGTTCCCCCTCAAGGGCAAATTCGTCCTGCAGGTTAAGGGTTCCCCAGGCGCTGCCGTAGAGGGCCGCGGCTTCTCCAAGAAAGCGGTCGTTGTCGCGGGTAATGCCCATGGTTTCCCCGAACAGGGCGTCCCGTTCGGCGGCGATAAGGGCGTTTATGTCTTCCGTATAGGCGGAGGCCTCCCCCGGAGGAATGTAACCCGCGCTGATTGCGTTAAGCACGTCCGCCATGTTGACGCCGATTTCCGAAAAGCGCCTGTTGTAATCCCGGGCAAGGCCTTCCTTCAGGTACACTTCGTCAACCTGGGTGGGGCTCTTGTCAATGTACTCAATATCGAAGATCGCCGTCCGGGCGCGGTATTCCTTGAGGCGCAAAAGCCCTTCGGCCATGACGGAGCGGGGCCAGGGGAAAACCCCGACCTGCGCTATGGCCTGATCGTCCACATCCAGGAAAACAATGTTATCCGCCCGCTCCCGTTTGGGGCGGAAGCGGAGAAAGGTATCGTAGATCATCTTGTTTTCGGCAAGAGAGAAAGGAGGCAAGAGATAGAGAAGAGAGAAAAAAACAACCGCCCCCAGCGCCGCCGCAAGGGGTATAGTGCGGGCTTTCATCCGGGCAAAACCGGCATCACTGCCACTCTACATATACATTCGCGTCCACCGGAACAGGCGCGGGCGCGGGAATGTTCGGCGCCAGCGTTCCCCCTCCTCCTCCGGTAACGGCCACTTCGGGAAGAGACGGCGTTAAAAGCTCGTTCGCCGCCTCGAAAGGCGGGACGACCCGCTGTCCCGATTCATCGACGCGGCTTATCTGGCCCCCGGCGACAAACACCTTCTGGCCCCTGTTGTCCGACAGGCGGACGGTTCCGCTGTCAACCTGAAGATAGCGGGTGTCAAATTCAAAGGATGTTCCCCGTACCGACGCGGTTGCCGAGGGGCTCCGTACCGTAAAATTGGTCCGTCCCCCGGCGGGCGGCGAAACTTCCGCCCGGACCCGCCCCGAACGCAGGTACAGCGACACCTCTTCCCCGCCGTCCCTCCGCCGCAGTTCCTCAAGGGAAAGCCGCGTCAGGGGCCTTACCAAAAGCCTTGAATTGCCAAGAACGACAACGGCGGTGCTTTTAATGCCCGTGGAAATAACGGTGTCTTTCGCAACCGCCTCGTTCACAACCGCGGGCCTCCAGCCGGACGCGCCTGAATCCTTTACTTCCACGGCGCCGTTCAGTTCAACAAGCCGGGCCTCCATATTCTGGGCAAAGGCGCACCCCGCCGCGGCAAGGAATACAACAATTCCCGCTATCTTTTTCATGCTATATCTCCTTTAAAAAGAAATGTCCGCTTCCAGCGTTACGCGGTATTTTATGTCCGCGCTGTCCCTGAAAACCTTTCCCGACCGGGGGAAGAAGACCCCGCCTCCGAAGCCGAGCAGTATGTCCGAAAAAGGCGTCAGCTTGAAGCCGCCGTACACTTCCGATCCCAGAAGCGGCGAAACGGAACGGGCGTCCACGCCGGGATCGCTGTACGTTACGCTGTCGGTTCTGAAATAATAGGCGCCTGAAAGATCCGCCGACACGGCGCGGTGAAACCTCGCGGTATAGGAGGCTTCAACAAGGGCGATTCCCGCAAGATCGGGCCTGAGAATTTTCCCTACGGCCTGGGATGTAACGGGAAGAAAAACTCCCGCCTTCCTGTTCCACGCGCCGGAAGAAAC
>JAISEB010000308.1 GCA_031264395.1 Treponema sp.
TGGGTAAGGCTGAGGATCGTATTTTCCACGAGAGGATTGACAAAAAGCCCAACGGTGTTCCGTATTCCCGATGAAACCAGAATGGTAAGGGTAGCAAAAATGGCCGGTTTCCAGAAATTTTTGTGCATTATAGCATCCTATATTCGTGTATATACACTAATATAATATGGTTGTATATATATTGTCAATGGTAAAACCGCTTTTTTGTGGCCAAGGGGAGGCTGGCGGGTGTGCCGAAGGCACTACCGCTAGTCGTTTAACCGATCCAGCAATAGAGTTGTCTGGAAACTTCAGTTCCCAAACAACTTTCGCTTAAAACCCCAGATCTTTCATGGCGGCCATGAGGGGCGCTTCGTTTTTGGGATCGAGTTTTCCAAGGGGGAGCCGCACGGGCCCCGAGGGAAGGCCGGCCCAGCCCATGGCGGTTTTTATGGGAACGGGATTGGTTTCAATAAAGGCGGCCTTTATCAAGGGAAGGAGTTCATAGTGAAGCCGCCGGGCTTCATCGAAGTTTCCCGACAGCGCGGCCCTGCTCAGGGCGGCGACTTTGGCGGGCACGAGGTTTGAAATTACCGAAATGACCCCGTCGCCGCCAAGGGCGGCAAGGGGAAGCGTAAAGGCGTCGTCCCCGGAAAGTACGGCAAAATCTTTTCCCTTCGCCTTGAGGGGAAATTTTACTTCGCGGATAACATCCCCCATTTGGGTCAGATCGCCTGAGGCCTCCTTGACTCCGGCTATGCCGGGAATGCGGGAAATTTTTTCCATGAGCGGCGCGGGAATATTGCGCCCGGTACGGGAGGCTATGTTGTAGATGATAACGGGAATGCCCACGGCGGCGGCTTCCTCAAAATGGCGGATCAGCCCCTCGTCGTTGGGCTTGTTGTAATAGGGAGTCACCACAAGGGCGGCGTCCGCGCCGAGGTCCCTGGCCCGCTTGGTGTACATGACCATGTGCCGCGTAGAATTGGAACCCGTGCCTATGATCACGGGAACGCGGCCGGCGTTTTCCTCAAGGGCGGTTTTGATGAGGCGCTCTTCCTCCTCATCATCCAGCGTGGGCGTCTCTCCGGTGGTGCCAAGGGGCACAAGCCCGTCTATTCCCTGCTCAATCTGAAAAGAGACAAGACGCCTCCACGCGCCGTAATCGACTTCACCGTTTTCCTTCATCGGGGTAACAAGCGCCGTAAAAGCGCCCCGCAGTTCTTTCAGCATTATTTCACTCCCAGTTCGTCAAGCACATCGTCCATGGTAAATATCCCCCGCCGCGCCTTTCCGGCGGCCTGCCCCGGACCGGGACAGTTGACAAGCCAGTGCGCCGCGGCAAGGGCCCCCGACGCGAAGCCTTCGCGGCCCCGGGCGGTATGGCGTATCTCTATGGTATCCGGGGGGGAATCAAAGATAACGGCGTGTGTCCCCGGCATGGCGCCAAGCCTCAGGCTGGGAAAATGAAATTCGTCAGGAGCGGGGGGCCGCGCAAGCGTTTCATACACCGGCTTTGTTTTCCGCCTTATTCTTTTGATGATCCCTTCGGCCAGGGTCTTCGCGGTCCCCGAAGGGCTGTCCGCCTTTTTGTTGTGATGGGCCTCAAAACCGCCCGCGTCGTATTCGTCAAAGGGGTCCATAAGGGAAGCGGCGTTGAAGGCGATACGGTAGAAAATATTTACCCCCAGCGAAAAATTAGGCGCCCACAAGAGCGAAGAATCCGCCGCCTTTACCGCCCCGGCTACTTCGTCCATCCTGCCGTACCAGCCTGTGGTCCCCGAGACAACAGGCACGCGCAGCGCGGCAAGCGCCTTGATGTTGTCCGCCGCCGCTTCCGGCCGGGAAAACTCGACGGCCACGTCGGCGTCCGCGAGGGTTTGGGCCTCCGCCACGGTTTTGTACAGGCAGAGAGACTCGGGCGGATCCGGGACAAAGGGATCTATCACCGCCGTTATCCGGTGCCCCCTTTCCTTCGCCGCCCGTTCCACAATCCTGCCCATCTTTCCGTAACCCACAAGCGCAATGTTCATGCTTTTTCCCCGTCCTCCCCTTCGCCCGGCGGGACATGGACTCTTCGCAGCGAATCAAAAAAATCACTGTGAAGGGCGTTTACCACATCCGCCGCCTCGGTATCATCAACAATAAAACTGATATTCACTTTGCTTGCGCCCTGCGATACCATCTGCACCGGCACGCCCAGAATCTCGCAGGTTCTGAAAGAGCGGGCGAGGATCTCGGAAGACCGCCTGACATCGCCCACAATGGTAACGATGGCCTTGCCGGTTTTGATCTCGACGCTGGCAATCTTTTCAAGCTCCCCCCGGAGTTCTTCAAGATCATGCGCCGCGTCAAGGGTAAGGGAAACGGAAACCTCGCTCGTGGCTACCATGTCCACCGAAATGCGGCGACGGGCAAAGGCGCTGAAGACGCCCTCAAGAAAACCGTACTGGCCCAGCATGCGGGTCGACGCCAGATCAACAAGCGTTACGTTTTTCCGGGACGTTATGGCGCGAACCGGGCCGGGCTTTACGCCGGGCGAAGGGACGATGCGCGTTCCCGGCGCAAGCGGGTTAAAGGAATTTTTCACCAGCACCGGAATTCCGGTTTTCATGCAGGGCAGCATCGCGCGGGGATGCAGAACCTGCGCGCCGAAGTAGGCAAGCTCCGCCGCCTCGTCGTAGGTAACTTCTTCCACCGGCCTGGCGTTCTTTACGACGCGGGGATCGGCGGTAAGGATTCCGTCAACATCTTTCCACACCTGCGCCTCTTCCGCTCCGCAGGCGGCGGCTATGATCGTCGCCGACAGATCCGAACCCCCGCGGCCCAGGGTAGTTATCGTGCCGTTTTTGTCTTTGGCGATAAATCCCGTTATCACGGGAACAGTTCCCGCGTTAATGAGGGGGTTAAGCGCCTTTGGTATACGATCCCGGCTTTCAGGCGCCGCCTCCGCCGCGGAAAAATTCGAGTCCGACACTATCCCCGCGTCCCACGCGTCAAGGGCGGCGGCCTTGACCCCCGCCGATTCGAGCCAGGCGGTCATGATACGCACCGAAAGCCTTTCCCCAAAAGACACAAGACAGTCCTTCATGCGGAGGGAAAGTTCCCTGACAAGGGAAATGCCCACAAGAAGATTTTTCAGTCCTTCAAACAGGGAATCAAAGTCCTTAAGGGGGCCTTCCTTCCCTATCGCGTTTTCAAGGCCAAGCTCCCTTACCGCGTTCCGGTGAAGATCTTCTATAAGCGAGACCGAAACGGTTCCGTCTTTAAGGGCCATGCCCGCGGCTTCCAAAAGATGATCGGTGGCGTCGCCCATGGCGGAAAGCACCAGCGCCGGTTTTCTTGCAAGCTGATCCCGTACAATGTCCGCCACACGGCGTATGCGCTCCGCGTTTGCCAGAGAGCTTCCGCCGAATTTCATCACGATCATCAATGCGCTCCGGGCGTCCGCACGAACGCCGCTGATAAAGTAACGCCGGTTAGCCACACGTCAGGCGCTGTCTTAAAGGATACCGGAAACGGCGTCCTTTGTGCTAGACTTAAGACAATGATTGCCGAAAAAAGCCTTGTCGTTTACAGGAACCGCCCCGCCATGGTCACCGGGCTGGGGGAAAAAATAACCATCGTCATGCTGGGTGAAACGGACCGGGAAAAGAGGACCGAATACAGGGTCCGTGAAAAGGACATAGAGGTTCTGCATCCAGGGCCGGTAACAGATCCGCCGGGCTTTACCGCCGCCGTTCCCGCATCAGGCGCGGCGGTCAGGGAAGCGTGGGAACTGTTTTCGGCTTCCGAAGGTGAAAAAATAAACTTTGGGGAACTTGCCGGCCTCGTATACGGCGGCTTTACCCCGGAAAGCGCCTGGGCCGCCCGGCAGCTCTTGCGGGACGGGCTTTTCTTTACAGGGGAACCGGAAGAAATAGCCTGCCGTTCCGCCGGGGAAGTTGAGGCGGAAGAAAAAAAACGCGGCGCGAAGGAAAGGGAAGGACACGAACGGGACACGTTTTTGGAGAAGCTTAAAAAGGAAAAAAGAGACGTTCCCTTAAGGGACGATCCTCTTGCCGGCCGTTTCTTGCAGGACGTGGAGGCGCTGGCATACGGAAAAACGGACAGGAGCCGCACCATGAAAGATCTGGGGCTTCCTGAAACGCCCGAAGACGCCCACCGCCTGCTTCTTTCGGCCGGATGGTGGACGCCCATGATCAACCCTCATCCCTCCCGCTTCGGCCTGTCTTCCGTTTCCGCGAAGATAGTCCCCGAAGCCCCGCCGGAGGAGGAGCGGCGGGATCTGACGGGACTTCCCGCCTTTGCCATTGACAGCCCCTGGAGCGACGATCCCGACGACGCCGTTTCCGTCCGCGGCGACGTCCTTTATGTCCACGTCGCCGATCCTTCCTCCTCGATTACGCCCGGCAGCCCCGCCGAACGGGAAGCCCGTGACAGGGGCGCGACCCTGTACCTTCCAGAAGGCATTTCGCGCATGCTGGCCGGGGAAGCCCTGTCCCTTTTTGCCCTCGGCGTCTCTTCCGGCGGGGACCCGTCCAAGGCGCTTACCTTCAAAATAAGTCTGGATGAAAAGGGGGAAATCACGGAAACGGACATATTCCCCTCGCTTGTAAACGTGACGCGGCTTACCTACGAAGAGGCCGACGGCATACTCGGAGAAAAACCCGCCGGAGGGGAAACGCGCGCCGGCGCGGCAAGGGAGGCTTTGGGGCTCCTAAGGGACATTGCCCGGCGGAACCTCGCGCGGAGGCTTGAGGCGGGGGCGGTGAATATTGAACTGCCCGAAACCCACATC
>JAISEB010000012.1 GCA_031264395.1 Treponema sp.
AAAGGCATACGGGAAATTGCCGCCAAAATGAAAAAACGCGGGGTACCTGCCGGGCAGATTATGGGGGATACCGGGCTGTCCGCCGAAGACATAGAGGCATTGTGACGGAAAAAACAAGGAACGGCGTTACCCGGGTTTTTCCGGGAAAGGCCGCAGTCGGCCTTCAAAACTAAAGGGAACTTCTAAAACTCCAGTTTTTAGAAGTTCCCTGAACTTTTTTTTGGATTCCGTCCGCCGGAATGTGCCGATAATGACACAGATCATGTTTTCAGGAAAAACCGGAACGCTTGCCGCCGTATGCCTCCTCTTTTCGGGGGGCCTCTTTGCCGCCGCCCCCATCCTGCTTGAGGGTACGAATGCCTCCGCGCGGGCGGAATCCGGGGCCGGGGCGGCGGAAACGCGGTTCAGGGTAATCGCGGCGGCGGAAAAATACCGGGGAACCCGCTACCGTTACGGGGGCATCGACGATCAGGGGTTTGACTGTTCGGGCCTTGTCTACCGGAGTTTCAGGGACGCCCTTTCGGTATCCGTGCCCCGCACCACGGGAGGGCTTTATGCCTGGGCGGAAAAAATAAACGACGGGGAAAGGGAAGCCGGCGATCTGCTCTTCTTTAGAACCACTTCCGCGAAAACCATTTCCCATGTGGGGATCTACGCCGGAAACGGCCGCTTCATCCATTCCGCGTCGGAAGGCCCCCAAACCGGGGTAATATATTCAGATTTAAGCGAAAAATACTGGAGCAGAACCTACGCCGGGGCGGGAAGAGCCCTGCCGCCGGGAGGGGGCCTTGATCCACAGGTCCCCGTGGAAACGGCCGTTATAACAGAGGCCCGTCTTGACGGCCCGGCCGGCGCGGACAATACGGACGGCGCGGTACGGCCCGGCGCGGACAACGCCGGCAGCAGGGTCAGGCCCGGCCCGGCGCTGCCGGACGGCGGCAAAGATCGCAAAGACAAGGAAGAGGATTCGTTCGAGTTCGGAACATACCGCATGGGAATAGGGATTGCCCCTTCGTGGAACGGCTTCCTCAAAAACGGGTTCCCCATACGGGGAATGGCCGGGTATATACGCGTGGCCGCCGAAACACACACATGGAAACGGCCCGTGCTGCTGGGACTGGAACTGCGGCCCGAGTGGGACAAGACGCTGGGCGTATTCCGCCTTCCTGTAACCTTCTCCGCAGGTTTTGACGACAGGCTCAGGATCTTTTTAGGCCCGTCTTTCAGTTTCGGCGATCCGGTACTGCAGACGGAAAACGGAGAGCGGCGCTACCGGGGAGGAACCGCATGGCTGGGAACGGCGGGCGTCTCCGCCGCCCCGTTTTCCTGGAATGTCAAACACGGCGTCCTGGCGCTGTACGGGGAATTTGCCTGGCAGTCTTACTTCAGCGATTCGGCCGGAAAAAACTGGAACGCCGATATTTGCGCCGGGCTGCGGTTTTCCACCGGATTGTGCTTCACCTGGAATTTGTAAAAAAGAGCCGTTCAACAACATCCGCTTAAAAACGCGCCATTGCGGTAAAAGCGCAAATCTGATACCGTAACAACTATAATGACATTCGACATGGATACCGTAAAGAATCTTCATCCTCTGGAAATACAGATCATCCTTGCGTATAAAAAGGATGATGAATTGTGGGTTGAAAAGGTTGAACGCGATCTTGGCCTTAAAAGCGGGAACGGCAATCAGGCGCTTTCCTGGCTTGCGGGGAAGGGCATCGTCAGGGAGCTGCGCCGGGAAACGGAGGTGTTTTTTGAACTGACCGATCTGGGCCGCGAATGGAAAGAAAAGGGATCGCCCGCCGAACGCATTGTGGAACTGATACGGCTGAAGGGGAACCTTACCCTGCCTGAAATTGCCGAAAACCTCGGCATGGACAACAAAGATTCAGGAAGCGCCTTCGGCATTCTTTCCAAATCCGGCGTTCTTGCCATGGACGGGGAGAAACGGGTAAGCATGGCGCTGTCCGCCGAAAACCTTAAAGACGGCCGTCCTGTAAAGGGCGAAGGGGCGGTGTACCTTGCGCTGATACGGGGCCTTCTGGAAAAAGCCGCCAGTGCGGAAGGGCGGATCGCCGCCGCGGAACTTTCCGGGGCAGAAGAAGCCGCCATGGCGGGCATCGCCAAAAAGCGCGCCGCCGCCGGCGCTCCCTTTAGAGAGGCGGACCGGGAGCGAGTGATATACGGCTTCACCGTCGAGGGCGAAAAAGTCCCCGCCGGGGAAATTGCCGCGCTTCTTGAAAAGGCGGGAATTACCGGCGGCGAAATCGGCGTCCTTACCCCGGAAATGATCGCGGAAGGAAGCTGGAAGGGCAGGGCTTTCAGATCCTACAACGTACAAGTACCGCCAACGCGGCTCATTCCCGGGCGTACCAACCCCTATGCCGATTTTCTTGAAAACGTCAAAGACAAACTTGCTTCACTTGGTTTTGAGGAATTCGACGGCCCTTTGGTAGAAACGGAATTCTGGAATTCCGACGCGCTCTTCATGCCCCAGTTTCATTCGGCCCGTGACATACACGATGTGTACCGCCTGTCCGATCCCGAAACGGCGGCGTCCATAGAAGAGCCCTGGCTTTCCAATGTAGCGGCCGCCCACGAAAACGGCGGCAGTACCGGAAGCCGCGGCTGGAATTACGCCTTTGACCGGGATTTTACGCGGCGGCTCATACTGCGCAGCCAGGGCACCGTCCTTTCGGCAAAAACCCTTCCCCATGCAAAAGTACCCGGCAAATATTTCGGCATAGTCCGCTGTTTCCGTTACGACAAAGTGGACGCCACCCATCTTCCCGATTTTTACCAGACCGAAGGCATTGTCCTTGGAGAGGAAGTGAACCTGCGGACGCTTTTGGGCATGCTTGAGATGTTCGCCGTTGAAGTGGCGGGCGCAAAAGAAGTCAAATATGTTCCCGGTTATTTTCCCTTTACCGAACCGTCCGTGGAAGTCCACATCAGGCATCCTGTCCTCGGCTGGTTTGAGCTGGGCGGCTCGGGCATCTTCAGGCCCGAAGTCACTTCTCCCCTTGGGGTGAACGTGCCCGTCGCCGCCTGGGGCATAGGCATAGACCGCATGGCCCTCATGGCACTTGGGCTCAACGATCTTCGGGAACTGTTCAGCTACGATCTTGAAAACGTGCGCTTAAGAAGGACAAGCGGCTAGGAAAAGGCCATTGAACAAGGCCCTTTTTTCGCGTATTGTTTTTTTATGCCTAAAATTGAAGTAAACGAAGAAGCCTTTTATACGCTGGCCGGATGTCCCGGCGGAAAAAGCCGCTGGAACACAAGGGAAGAACTGGAAGAAGCCCTCTCCTCCGCGAAGGCGGAACTGGATTCGGACGCGGAGTCTATGGACGGGAACATTCCCGTTTCCGAACGTATTCTTAAAATAGAGCTGAACGATACCAACAGGCCCGATCTCTGGGGAACCGCCGGCTGCGCCCGGCAGCTTGGAATTTACTCAGGCGGCGCAATTCCTTCATATCCTTTTTTTTCTTCCCCGGAAAAACCGCTCCCGGCAAAACACAAGGTCATCGTTGAAAAAACGGTGAAGCAGGTGCGGCCTTACCTTGCCGGTTTTGTCGCGTCAGGAAGGGCGATCACCGATCCTATGCTGAAGGACATGATACAAACGCAGGAAAAACTTGCGTGGAATTTCGGCCGCAAGCGCAGGACCATTTCCATGGGGCTGTACCGCACCGCCATCATCGGCTGGCCCATTATGTACCGGGCGGTAGATCCCGACAGCGTTTCTTTCATCCCCCTCCAGTGGGACACGCCCCTTACCTTGAGGGAAATCCTCAGGCAGCATCCCAAAGGAAAGGAATATGCCTTTATACAGGAACACGAACCCCTTCATCCGCTGCTTGCCGATTCGTCGGGCGCCGTTCTTTCATATCCGCCCATTATCAACTCGGCGGATCTCGGAGCCGTCAAGACGGGGGACAGCAATCTCTTTGTGGAATTAACCGGAACCGATCAAAGGGCGGTAACGCTGGCCGCGTCTATTGTAGCCTGCGATCTTGC
>JAISEB010000016.1 GCA_031264395.1 Treponema sp.
CTGGAGGGACTTGTCCGGGGGCCGCCGCTTGGCGGCCTGGGTTACAGCCAAATCCGCTTTGCCAGTAATCACGAAGGCTCTCTTGGCGCGGGCATAATAAGCCGCCTGCCCGTTTTAAAAACATCCGTTCATTCATTGTACGACAACGGGGTAATCACGCCCCGGCCTGTACTGGAAGCGTGGATTGCCCCGGTCTCCCGGGAATCAGGCTCTCCCATGGTTCTTTTCGTCTGCCACTGGAAGTCAAAACTCGGAGGAGCCGATGAGACCGAAGCCATCAGAATGGCCGCAGCCCGGGTGATACAAAGGCGCATCCGGGAAATACGGAAGGATGATCCGGCGATACCGGTGGTAATCGCGGGCGATCTTAACGAGAACTACGACGAGTTCTACCGCCGGGGAGCGAAGGCGGCGACCGCCCTTATGCCCGACGATCCCTCCGCGGCGGCGGCGGCGGCTGGCGGCGGCGGGGACGGCGAAAAAGGGGGCGGCGCACGGAACGGTTTTTTGGTCGTCAGCGGGAACAAACCGCCCCGGCCGGTTCATTTTCCAGAAACAACGGAAACGTTTTTCAGCCCCTGGGAAACGGAACTTCTGGACGGTTCATACTATTATGAAAACAACTGGGAAACCATTGACCATGTTCTTCTTTCAAAAGAATTTTTCGACGCGGCCGGATGGGAATATGAATCATGCCGCATCGTTAACGAAGAACCGTTTACCGGGAGGCGCGGATATCCTTCCCCGTATAATCCGCGAAACGGGACAGGTTTAAGCGATCACCTGCCCCTGCTGCTCAAACTGCGGATAGTTCCCCCCGAAAACAAAACCCGCCATGACCAAATCCCGCCTGGGGAAAAGACCGGTTACATTCCAAGTTTAGAGCGGAACTTCGGCACAACCGGCAACGAACCGAAGGTTCGCGTTTTGCAAGAGACTCACGTTTCCAGCAGTTTCCGCCGTACTTCCTCCGCTTCGAGGTGCATTTTTTCGAGTTCCGCCATGATGGCGTCTACGGCGGCCTGTTTCTTGTCTTCAATGCCCGCGGCTTCCGAGGCGGCTCTGGCCTTTTCACGGAATCCGGCGCAGGAATACACGGGGCCCGCGGTTACAAGGAGGAGATCTTTGCCAACAGAATCGTCCAGCATGTCGCCCCTGCGGACATGGAGGACCTCCCCGTTGATGGCGACATGACACATGTAATCAAAGGAGCGGATATAGGAATCAATTTCACGCACTCCTTTTTTGGTGGAAGGGTCCCACGGACGGTAGCGGGTTCCCGAAGGAAAAATGAGGATTATCTTTCCCTGCTTTTTTATTTCGACAAGTTTTTTCATGGCGGCGCGGTTAATGCCGTTGCTGCGTACGATTTCGTCTCTGTCTTTTTCGGCGTCAAGGGTCTGCAGGGAACGGCTGGGATAGATAACGAGCCGTGTATAGGCGCTGGCAAAAGTTGCGACAATGGGATTGTCCTCAGTCAGCTTCATCCCCGCAATGGACACCAGCGCGTCATTTATTTCCTTTCCCCGGCCGCCTGCTTCCCGCAAAAACCAGGAAAAAATCGAAAGATCGAGGTTGCTGTAATGTTCCAGAAGAAGGAGGCAGGAAGCGCCCGATTCGGCCTTTGCGAAAAGATCTTCCAGATGTTCAAGGCCGTCAAGGCGGGAACCGGGAAGGCCGAGCTGTTCCACCATCTTGTCAAGAAAGGGAAGTATGAGCTTATTGGCTTCCTGATAGACCGTATCTTCTGTTACGACTGTCGAAACATGCGCAAGACTCACGGCGTCGCGGATATAATCCTTAAAGGCGGTATTCAACGTGTCCATTACGATTCTCCCCACAGACGGATTAATTCAATTACTATTTTCACGGCGGCTATCATTTCGGGAACCGAAACCCATTCGAGGCGGCTGTGAAAATTCCTTCCCCCGGTAAAAATATTCGGAGTGGGTATTCCCAGCTCGGTAAGGCGGGAGCCGTCGGTCCCGCCGCGTATGGGTTTTTGCCGGTATTCAACTCCTGTATTAACGAAAGCCTGTTTCAATATTGAAAGAACTTCCGGGCTTTCGCTTATTTTTTCTTTCATATTATAATACTGATTTTTCGCGGAAACAACAACTTTTCCGCCGGGAAACTGCGCCTCCACGGTTTTGGCAAAGATTTCAAGCGCTTCAAGGCGCCTTTTCATTCCGCCGCTGTCAAAATCACGGAGAAATACTTCAAGGGCCGCGCTTTCGAGGCTGCCCCGGATTTCCGTCGGGCAGTAATAGCCGTAATAACCGTCGGAGGCTTCGGGGCTTTCGTTGCGGGGAAGGAGCAGAGCGAAACTTGCCGCCATGAGGGCCGCGTTTGCCAAAATTCCCCGGGCGGTTCCCAGATGGATCACCTTCCCGGTAAAGGTTACAGAGGCCTTCCACGCGTTGAAACATTCGGTTTCAAGTTCGCCCATGGGACCGCCGTCCAGGGTGTAACAGGCTTTGGATCTGATCCGTTCAAGGGGAAATTCGGGAAGCCCCTTGCCGGTTTCCTCGTCGGGAGAAAAGACGATCTCCACAGGGCCATGCGGTATTTCAGGATGGTTAAGGAGATATTCCGCGGCGGCCATGATCCCGGCAACGCCGGCCTTGTCGTCGGCGCCAAGGAGGGTGGTTCCATCGGTATGGATGATGGTCTTTCCCTTCTGGGCGGCAAGATCCGGATCAAGTGCGGGATCGAGGCAGAGGACATTTTCCCCGCCGCCCGGCCCGCTTCCGGTATCCCCTTTATCCGCCCGGCCAAGCACGATTTTTTCTCCGTTATAGTTTTCAACCACCTGCGCATTCACGTCCCGGCCCGAAACGTCGTTCGCCGTATCAATATGGGCAAGAAACCCGACGGACGGGGCGCCTTCCCTTCCGGGACTGGCCGGAAGGCGGGCAATAACATAACAGTGATCCGTGAGTTCAACATCTTCCGCGCCAAGGCCGGAAAGTTCATCTGCCAGAGCCCTGGCAAAATCCCACTGGCCCGGCGTCGACGGGGTAGCCTCAACATGGGGATCGCTTGTAGTCCAGTAAGAGACATAGCGCAGAAAACGGGGCACCGTCAAATCCCTTAGCGCCGCGCTGTCTATCCGGGGAATGCTTTCTTTCATCCTCTTATTATGACCTGATATACGCGGGCAGTAAAGGACAATTTTGCCGTCCTGGGCATCTATGACACCGGGACAAAAACGGTTATTATTGACGTATGCTTGTACCACAGTATCCCGAATTCATTCCCGTCGGTCTTGAATTAAAGGATGAGCTGCACCCCAGACTTTCCCTTACCCCCGACGGCGTCTCGGAGTTCACCTTTTCCAATCTGTACCTCTTCCGCCGCCGGTATCGTTACCGGGTATCCATGGCCGAAGGAAACTTTATCATTTCAGGTGAAAGGGACGGCAAAAAATTTTTCATGACCCCCTGCGCCATGCCCGG